>JALZUU010000560.1 GCA_023300665.1 Saprospiraceae bacterium
ACTTCGGGGCTTTTAGCAATACAAAAATGTATTTATTACTTAACGGAATTAACCACTGCTTTAAAAGCTTCAGGGTGATTCATCGCTAAATCAGCTAATACTTTACGATTTAAAGTAGAACCTGATTTGTTTAGTCCGTGAATTAATCTAGAGTAGGTAGTTCCTTCTTGGCGAGCACCGGCGTTGATACGAGCGATCCATAGTCTACGGAAAGCACGCTTCTTGTTACGACGATCTCTAAAGGCATAACCCATTGCCTTGTCTACAGCATTTTTAGCTACTGTATAAACCTTACTACGAGCACCGAAATAACCACGGGCTGCTTTTAAAATTTTCTTACGTCTTTTTCGGGACGCTACCGAATTTACCGATCTAGGCATATTTTAAAGGATTTAGTACAGCGGAGGGATTCGTTAGAATACTTTAAACCTTCGCTCTCGTTAAAAAATACAATGTATTATTACATACAAAGCAAGTGCTTGATACGCTTCTCATCCGCTTTAGATACTAAAACAGTATCACGCAAACGAAGCTTTCTTTTCTTGGACATCTTAGTCAAAATGTGTGACTTATAAGCTTGTCCTCTTTTAATTCTCCCTGAACCAGTTACTTTGAATCGCTTCTTAGTCCCTGAGTGGGTCTTCATTTTAGGCATAATAATATTATTTTTTTGAAATAGATTGCAAATGTAAGCAATATAGAGGAAGTAAACAACCATAATACTGGACATTTTAGGACTGAAGCTACTCTCCGGCGGCACGAAATGGCAAAATGTCTAGCTGTGTGGCCGTAGGCACTAAGTTGTTGATTAGTTAATTGGTGGATCAGTCACGTATTACGCAATGCTAACGTAACAATATATGATTTCTCTCTTACGCTAGTATTGCCTAATGTATGACCGACCACTGATTAACCAATCAACTGATTAACAATTATTCATTAAATTCATCAAGTATACCTTACCTACTATACATAGAAACTTAGTGCCTAAGTCACTAATAGTATAAATAGTAAACAACCTCAGATCAAAGTAATTAGTGGAAGTTTAGATGAGGTTTTACCTCATATTTGGCCTTTTTTATTAAAAAACGTACCTTGAGAGAAATAAAGAATATGGAAGAAAAACATAAGGAATTATACAAACTGAACCTTAAAACCCTTGAAAAGAAGGTCGAGGGTACTTTCCAAAAAGTCAATTGTCCTAGTTGTGAAGCTTCTATCCCTTCCGATGATATCAATATTCAAGATAAAATCGCTAAATGTGGCGGTTGTCACGCGGTATTTCCTCTTGAGCTCTCCTTTCAACATAAGATTAACGAACTATTGAGCACTCGTAAGCCCAAACAAACGGTGCTTCGCCCAGAAGGAATTGATCTATATGCTTATCAAAATGAGTTGGAGATTTCAATACAGCAAAATGCTTCGATATTAGATATTTTTCCTTGGATTTTTTGGCCGATGTTTCCGATCCTTTTTACATTCATTTTTTTTACCAAAGGCTTTCCATTAACAATTTTATTGGGATCGTGGATGCTAGGGGTTTTTCCGATCATTAATGCGATTAACTTTTCTAAACATAAGGTTTATATGACGATGGATGATGTTTATTTTAATATTCAGGCACGACCTAAGAAATTCGTCAAAGACAGGCAGTTTTTAGTTCGAGATATAGATCAGTTATATGTAAAAAGTATTAGTGGAATGTATCAGGTGTTGATGATGGTAAATCAAAAGAATGGTCAAAAAGAGGTTCACTTGATAACCGTAAGAAGTCTTGCTAAGGCAAAATTCTTGGAACAAGAAATTGAAAAATATTTAAAAATTGAAGATCGGGATGTTTTAGGAGAGGTGAAATAAAGCAATGAAAAAAGCGAATATTACAATCGTAATATCCGCTTTTTCTTGTTTATATGAGGAGATCAACAGCATTCATTTGAAATGATAAGCTAGCTGTTGATATAGAATAAATAGTTATTTTTTCTTTTTAGCTGACTTCTTTGGTGCAATCATTACCGTCATTCTTCTACCTTCCAGTTTTGGTAAATTTTCTGGAACACCTTTTTCTTCTAGTTCTTTTAGTAAACGAAGCAAAAGTAATTCACCTCGATCTTTAAAGACGATAGAACGACCACGGAAGAATACATAAGCTTTCACTTTTGAACCTTCGTCTAGGAAGTTTAAGGCGTGCTTGAGTTTAAAAGCAAAATCGTGATCATCTGTATTTGGACCAAAACGAATTTCTTTAATAACTGTTTTTACTGCCTTAGATTTGATTTCTTTCTCTCGTTTCTTCTTCATGTAAAGAAACTTCTTGTAATCGATAATTTTACAAACCGGAGGATCGGCTTTAGGAGAGATTTCTACTAAGTCTAGTTGCATTTCTTGTGCCCATTCTAGGACTTGTCGAGTAGGGTAGACATCAGGGGAAATTTTCTTTCCCACTAGTTCACTTAGTTGTTCCAAATTATCGCCTACTAAACGAATGTTGGGAACACGAATACGATCATTGATTTTGAATTTAGGTTCCCGTTCTACGGGTCTATAAGAGCGCCTTTTTGCCAATATGTTTTTTTTTAATTAAAAAATGATAAAACTATCTAAAGTAATAAAGCCTTTTGATAGTCTCTAATATAGGATAATCGTAAAAATACCTAAAAAGTTCCTGAATGAACGATTTTATTCTGTTTTTTCTAAAAAGAAAACCCCAAGCAATTCTTATTGCTTAGGGTTTTGATTTATTTAGTCAGTAGTTTTGCTACTGAAATATGCTAAAATTATTCTTCTACATCAGTATTAACACTCTTTTGTAGATTGATTTTCAGTTCATCACCAGCTTTATTCAAAACAGCGCTCATGACGCTTCCTTCTGGAGGATTATTATTCAGAATAAATTCTGCCAATGGATCTTCGATGTACTTCTGAATAGCACGGTGGAGTGGTCTAGCTCCAAATTGAGGATCAAAACCTTTTTCTGCCACAAACTCTTTGGCTTTCTTGTTCAGTTTGAGTTTGTAACCCATACCTTCCAATCGGCTGTACAAATCCTTAAGCGTAATATCAATGATTTTAAAGATATCGTCTTGATCTAAGCTATTGAAAATAACAACATCATCAATACGATTCAAAAATTCAGGAGAGAAGGTACGCTTCAATGCTGATTGAATAACACCTTTACTCGTATCTTCAGCTGATTCCTGTCGAGCCTGTGTGGCAAAACCAACACCTTGACCAAAGTCTTTCAACTGACGTACACCAATATTAGAAGTCATGATAATCAAAGTATTCTTGAAATCAACCTTACGTCCTAGTCCGTCCGTTAATTGACCATCATCTAATACTTGTAATAAGATATTATAAACATCTGGGTGTGCTTTTTCGATTTCATCAAGCAGCACCACTGAGTAAGGCTTACGTCGAACTTTTTCAGTCAACTGTCCACCTTCTTCGTAACCAACGTAGCCCGGAGGCGCACCGATTAAACGACTAACAGAGAATTTCTCCATGTACTCACTCATATCGATTCTGATCAGATTGTCTTCTGAATCAAAAATATATCGAGACAATGCTTTTGCTAATTCAGTTTTACCAACCCCCGTAGGTCCAAGGAAAATAAAGCTACCAATTGGCTTAGAAGGATCTTTTAACCCTACTCGGTTACGTTGAATCGCTTTCGTGATTTTAACAATCGCTTCGTCTTGACCGATGATTACATTTTGTAAATCTTTGGTCATTCCTACAAGCTTATTACTCTCACTCTGCGCTACTCTTCTAACCGGAATACCCGTCATCATCGAAACTACTTCCGCAATATCCTCTTCGTCTACTGGATATCGCTTCGTTTTAGCTTCTTCTTCCCATTCCATTTTGGCAAATTCAAGCTGGCGAACCAGTTTAGATTCATCATCACGGAGATCAGCAGCTTTTTCATATTGCTGATTCTTAACGGCTTGATTTTTCTTTTCCTTTAGCTCTTCAATCTTCTTTTCTAAATCTTCTACATGCTTAGGAACATGAATATTTTTTAGGTGCACTCTTGCTCCTACCTCATCGAGTACATCAATCGCTTTGTCCGGTAAAAATCGGTCGCTGATATAACGATCACTCAAACTTACACAAGCTTCGATTGCTTCGTCGGTATAACTGACATTGTGAAAGTCTTCGTATTTAGGTTTAATATTATTTAAAATGTGAACTGCCTCTTCTGCCGATGGCGGATCTACCACTACTTTTTGGAATCTACGATCTAAGGCACCATCTTTTTCGATGTGCTGACGATATTCATCCAAAGTAGAAGCACCAATACATTGAAGTTCACCTCTTGCTAGAGCTGGCTTAAAGATATTCGACGCATCCAATGATCCAGTCGCGCCTCCTGCACCAACAATAGTGTGGATTTCATCAATAAATAGGATTACGTCACGAGACTTTTCCAATTCATTCATGATGGCTTTCATTCGTTCTTCGAACTGACCACGGTATTTGGTACCTGCCACTAACGCAGCTAAATCGAGCATAACGATTCGCTTGTTAAATAAGGTTCTAGAAACTTTACGTTGGTTAATACGCAACGCTAAGCCCTCTACGATAGCTGTTTTACCTACTCCAGGTTCTCCAATTAAAATTGGATTATTTTTCTTACGACGACTCAAAATCTGAGAAACTCGCTCAATCTCAGTCTCACGACCAATAATTGGATCAAGTTTGTCTTCTTCAGCTAATTTGGAAATATCACGACCAAAATTATCAAGTACCGGAGTACGAGACTTGCTGTTGCCTTTGCGTTGGTAGCGTGAAGCATCCTCTTCTTCAAAAGGTTCTTCAGACTCTGAAGGAGCTTGGTTGAAAATATCTGGAGAGACAGAATCAGATTCCTGGCGTACAAAATCCAATTCGGACTTGAATACATCGTAATCTACTTCAAACTGATGTAGAATGCGAGATGCCAGATTGTCTTTATTCTTTAAAATAGATAGCATTAAATGTTCTGGCGAAATTTCTTCGGCCTTCATCATTTTTGCTTCAAGAAAAGTAACCTTTAGGACCTTCTCGGCTTGCTTATTGAGCGGCAAGTTGCCAACATTCAAGGCAGCACGGCCAGAAGGATTACGAGAAATAGAGTCCTCTATGGTTTGTTTTAAATCAGAAGTGTCAACTTCCAGACTGTCCAGTACACGAACAGCTAGACCATTGTTTTCTTGCATGATACCCATCAGGAGATGTTCTGTTCCTATGTAATCATGTCCCATTCGAATCGCTTCATCGCGACTCTTAGAGATTACTTGCTTGACTTTTGGTGAGAATCTTTTGTTATTCATACTGTGTAATCTTCAATTTGGTCTACCATGAAATTAGGTAGAATGTGTGAGACAATATTAAGACAAATTAGCCAAGTATACAACCTTTAAAAAGGATTCTGCCCATTTAGAAATTGTTAACTTTTATTATTTCTTCTGTAAAAATAATGCCACTATAAATGAATCGTTAATATGTGATGTAAATTTATAATGTTTTTGGACATTTTTTTAATAACTTCTATTAAAATTTATGATGTCTCTTTACCATAATATAATGTTTTGATTGTATTGTCATTATACCAAACATATAATAACGGATAAGGGTTCAATTTTATCTTCTAGATAATCTTAAAAAATTGTTAATAACTTTTACTGAAATCTTATTGGATTCCTAGCCCTAATGCCTGAATTATAACAAATAATAGGGTTTGAGTCTTAGAATTGACAGTTGTTTTACATTCTTAGATCCGTGGACGTTCAGTTTTGTTGAGGATATTTTATAGGTTCTGATTATTAATCTTTACATTTGTGGACTAGAATATCCAAATAGCGGAACAAAGTTTCTGCGCTTAAACAGATCATTAAGAAAATGAAATTTACCGTTGACAAGCAAGAAAGATATACTTATCTGAAACTCGAAGAGTCTACCTTTAATAGTCTGATCGCACCAGATTTAAAGTCAGAATTTGTTTTCTACCGGAATGAAGGCATTAAAAATCTGATTTTAGACCTCTCTGCTGTTGAATATGTTGATTCCTCTGGTTTATCAGCAATCCTCACCGCTGAACGTTTATGGAAAGGCTTCGGAACGTTTGTTCTTACCGGCGTTGTGAGTGATAATATTAAAAAATTAATCACTATTTCTCGCCTAGATACGGTATTAACCATTATTCCTACCCGCCAAGAAGCCATTGATTACGTATTAATGGATGAAATTGCTCGAGAAATCGATTCGGACCCTGAAGAGGGGTAATAAAAAGGTACACTTTGTTCCTAATTGGACTTTTTTAGGTCTAACAACCAATCAATATGACATTTGAGGTTACTATTTTGGGGTCCAATGCTGCGGTTCCTGGATTTGGAAGGCATCCTTCAGCCCAAGTGCTCAATGTCAACGAACAAAACTATCTGATTGATTGTGGAGAAGGTACACAAATCCGGATGAATGATTTTAATATTCGTCGACATCGAATCAACCAAATTTTTATCAGCCACCTTCATGGAGACCATATTTTTGGTCTGATTGGTTTATTGACTTCCTATAGTTTGGGCCAAAGGAAAGAACAAATGGATATTTTTGGTCCTGAAGGAATTCAAGAGCTATTAGAAGTCCAAATAAAACACAGTCAATCTCACTTAACTTATCCCCTAAATATTCACGTAGTAGATCCTAGTGAATCTATTGTGATTTTTAGTGATAAAAATGTAGAAGTAACGACAATTCCTTTAGACCACAGAATTCCTGCTTGTGGATATCTTTTTCGAGAAAAAAAGCGATTATTAAACATTATTCCCGAAAAACTTATCGAACATGGAATCGATTTTAAACAAATCAACGAGATTAAAAAAGG
>JALZUU010000561.1 GCA_023300665.1 Saprospiraceae bacterium
AAACGGAGATAACTTGTAGTGTGACTCATAGGAAAGCTGCGTTTATTGAGATATTCGATAAACGCAATTACGCTTTTCCTGCCGATTTGGGGGGTAAAGCGCAATTGTGGTTATCGAATTGTTCTGTAACATTAGAATAAGAAATATCAGACTCCTTAAATCACCTAAGTGGATTGATTCATAATTCAAGAAATGAATTTAAGTAAAAAGAATATCATAGAAGGAGTAATTGGAAGTTTGATAACAACAGCAATATTATTTTTACTGGGGCTACTTGTAAGTAATATTAATATTGTAATAGTTGATACTCCCACTCCTGAAAATTCAATTGAATGGAATTTTGAAATACACCCAATTAGCATTGAATTGCCTTATAAGTTTACAAGCATTGGAGTAGAATTGTCAAATTTTAGAAAAGATCTAAATGTATTTTTATTTAAAATATGGGAAAATAATTTCTGGATGATAGGAATTATTGCTTTCACTTGGCTTTCAATTTTTATTACTTCACCAATTCTACGTGTTAGCTTTCTTAAAGAAACATATCAAAATAAAAATTTGTATCAGCCAAAAAAATCATTTCGCGAACTTAGAGTAAGAGATAAAAGTAAAACAGATGTTAGCTATATATTTGATTGGATACTTGGGGCTTATTTCTTAATTACTATTGTAATATTTATCTTATTTAGGGATTGGTTTCTTGCTTTTCTATTTAGTATTTTTACAGAACGTCTTTTATGGATGCTGAAGTTATTTTTTGGGGCAAAGTTGATTCACAACGAACGAAATTTCATCATAAATATAATCTACATTTTACTTTCTATACCTTTAAGTATTTTGCTCTCATTAATAATAATAATCGTTTTATCATATATATTTTAAACACTATAATTAATAATAATATGGATGAACTTAAAGGCTTAAATATGTGCTTAAGTTTTACTTGTAAATTGTAAATCAAGAAATAACGTTACAGAACAAAGCATAAAATGTTCATGAGGGCTATGCGCCCTCACGCCATTTATGCGAGCCGTTATAAAGAATTTAAAAATACTGAATGGAAGAATTTATTGACCATGCTGAACTGATACAACTTTTCCAAGAGGGTAATATCGAAGGACTTGTTGTCGATAAAGACTCAACCCAAAGAGGTCACCCGTTATCAGTTAGTGAGTATTACGATGAAGTTATTATATCTAACAAGATATTAAAGGAGAAGTCATTAGCAAATATTAAGATTCACGGAGTAAAATTTTATAAATGCAAGTTTGTTAATATTGATTTTTCAAACACTACACTATGGATGGCTTTTTTGGAAGACTGCATATTCGAAAAATGTGTATTTACACAATCAATAATTAGAAAAACCCCTATTTATGGTTGTGAGTTTATCAACTGTAGATCAAGGTTCTATTTTAATATTTCAGAAACATATATGGAACAATCAACTATCGAAAGATGCACTTTCGAAGGATTGTCGATATCTGGGACATATGTCTCCAGATTAATTTTCAGTAAAACAACATTGGACGATGGGACGTTCCGAGCAAACTTTCCTGGAAGAGATGCTCTCACTTCATTTCCTAAAGAATATATTACAATTGAAGATCAAGCCCTAATTGATTCTGAAGAGGTTTTTGATGATCTCATTTATAGAGATTGTAAATTAAATTTTGTCGATTTTAGAGTAGTTAATTTTGTCGACACGAAATTTAGAAATACTGAAATTTCAAGATGTAGTTTTATAGATTGTACTCTACATGGATACAATATAGACCAATCAAATAACAGAACTAACTGGGGTACAAATTACATTGACCTAAACACTTTAGTGAATAGTCAAAGCATTGATTTAAAGGTTCTAAATAATATGTTTAACCTTAACGAAAACATACAAGAGGCGGTACAAGAATTATTAAAAGACAAAATAATGAATAGTGTTTTTATTTCCTATAGTTTCAAGGATTCTGCATTGGCAAATGCAATAAATGAATATCTTAAAAGCAATAAGGTTAGTACCTTTTTGTGGGAACAAAATGCTGCAGGCGGACAACCTTTGAAAAGCATTATGAGAACCAATATTGATTCTAATGACAGATTATTATTTATTGCATCCAAAGATTCTCTAAAAAGCAAAGCTTGTCATTATGAACTTACTCAAGGAAGAGAAAAGCAAAATCAACTATGGAAAACTGTTCTATATCCAATTCACATTGATGATTTTTTATTTACAGTTAAGTATGAAGATATTAGACCACCTGAAAAAAGGGATGAATATTGGGCTAACATTAATGATTTGAAGGAGATTAATAGTTTGGATTTCAAATCCTTTAATGGAGGTAAAAATACTGACAAAGAAGAATTCAATAAATCAATGAAAAAACTAATCGAATCGCTAAAAATAGGGTAACTCTTTATAACAATATATACGACGATCATATCTGTTCGTTCCTCACAGAGACGACGCGTATAATTATTCGTTAGTTTCCATTAGATTAAAAATGAAAATATATGATTGGCATTTATGAATAAGGAAAATCGAACATTCGGAATTGTCAAAGAAATAATTGATGAAAG
>JALZUU010000562.1 GCA_023300665.1 Saprospiraceae bacterium
CCAAGTTATATTTACAGCGGCTCCAAAGGAAGTTATCTGGAAGGCGGACACCGCGTACCCTTTCTGGTGAAATGGCCAGATAAAATCCCCGCTAATACGGTATGTGAGGAGACCATTTGTACTACGGACTTTATGGCGACCTGTGCGGATCTAGTGGATTACAAATTAAAGGATAACGAAGCGGAAGACAGCTATAGTATGATGCCTTTGCTGGTACAGAAAGAAGAGTATGAAAGAGAAGCGACTATCCACCACAGCAAGGCTGGTATTTTCGCAATTAGAAAAAACGAATGGAAATTGATCGTCTCCCCGAATTCTGGAAAAAATGCCAGGGGAAGACCATTACCCGTAAAAAATAAACTTCCCGAAAATATCCTCTACAATTTAAACAAGGATGTTGGAGAAAAAGAAAATATAGAAGAACAGCATCCCGAAAAAGTGAAAGAACTTCGACAATTACTCATCGAACAAATTCGCAGTGGCAGAAGTACGCCGGGTGAATCCCAGGAAAACGACCCTGCATCAACCCCGTGGACCCAGGCCGCTTTTGCTTTTTAAAATGGCAATGAAAAACTACTCGTTAAACTGATTTAGATTAAATGAGAAACAGCCAATAAGTGCGTTGGAAGGGAAATCACAAATAATTGAAAAAAAGCAACTGGGTGGAAATCGACCGGGATTAATTTATCAATCAAAAGATGGAATCAATTGGGACAGACCGGAAATTGGTTACCAGATAAATTATTATTATTTCAAACAGCCCCTGGCAAGAAGTGAACGACCAAATATTCTGTGGAAAGATGGCAAACCCGAATACCTGTTTCTCGCTTGTCACGACGACGATCCAACGGCCGGATATTTTTTAAAAGTAGGAGATTGAACAAATAAAAAATGATTTATATGAATATAAAATTAATTGGATGGTTAGTAGTTTTTACGATTGGTAGCTTTTCGTTGACCGCACAAAACAAGTCACTTAAAAATAGCCGTCCCAATATCATCTTTGTACTAACCGACGACCAGGGAATGGGCGACTTGTCCTGTACAGGCAATAAAATTCTAAATACCCCTCATATTGATGATTTTTATAAAAATTCGACTCGTTTTACCGATTTCCAGGTAAGCCCGACCTGCGCTCCCACCCGTGCGGCCATCATGAGCGGTCGAGTGCCATTTAAAAACGGGGTCACTCATACCATATTCCAGCGAGAACGAATGGCGCTCGATGTTTATACCCTGCCGCAAGCCCTGAAGAGTGCGGGATACATGACCGCTCTTTTTGGCAAATGGCATCTGGGGGACGAAGAAATGTACCTTCCAGCAAGCCGTGGTTTTGATGAGGTTTTGATGCATGGAGCAGGAGGAATCGGACAAAGTCGCTGGGGAGATTTTCCACCTAACGCCAAAAATCCATATTTTGATAATGTATTACTACATAATGATACCATTGTGCAAACCAAAGGGTTTTGTACCGACTTGTTTTTTGCAGCGTCCATGGCCTGGATTAAAAAGCAAAGGGAAGACGAGCAACCTTATTTCGCCTATATTTCCCTAAATGCTCCCCACGGTCCTTTCAAGAATAACGCCCCGGAAAAATACCAAAAGCGCTTTCTGGAAGCCGGGTACGACAAGAAGACAGCCGTTCGCTACGGAATGATTGAAAATATTGACGATAATTTTGGCGCCATGCTCGCACAGCTCAAAGCGTGGAATGCCCTGGAGAATACCATCGTGATTTTTATGACCGATAACGGTATGTCGATGGCGCCGATCAAACATAACGGAGAAAAAATATTTCCCTACAACGCCGGCTTAAAAGGGAGAAAAAACACGCCTTACGAAGGAGGAACCCACGTACCTTTCTTCGTCCAATGGCCGGGCGTCCTGGAACCAGGAACCGATATAAATGCCCTTACCGCGCACATTGACTTGTACCAAACTTTTTGTGATTTGGCTGGAGCGAAACTGCCGAAAGAAATGCAAGCATTTGATGGTCGTTCCTTACTGCCCTTGCTGGAAGATAAAAACGCCGAATGGGATAGCCGCGAATTATTTTTTCATTGTGGACGTTGGGGCCCGGGAGAAAGGGAGGAGTATAAATACAAAAAAAGCGCGGTCAGAACCGATCGCTGGCGTTTTTCCAATAACAAGGAACTGTATGATATTTCGGCAGATCCCGGAGAAGCGGAAAATGTATTTATTTCAAATCCCGAGACCGTCCAAAAACTGAAAAACTCCTTTGACCAGTGGTGGGAATCTGTCTTACCCCTGATG
Source organism: Saprospiraceae bacterium (assembly GCA_023300665.1). Classification (GTDB taxonomy): domain Bacteria; phylum Bacteroidota; class Bacteroidia; order Chitinophagales; family Saprospiraceae; genus JALZUU01. The sequence goes on from JALZUU010000562.1 coordinate 2,275, forward strand.
GTCAACGAAGGATTGCCCAAGATAGCCCCGGAAGACCAGCCTTTAGTGAAAAGATATTATGAACAATTAAAAGATTTTGGAATACCGGATTGGGCACCAGAACCAATTAATGAATAGTGTAATATTCTTGAATTGTCCACGTACTTAGGCCGTTAAGATAAAATATTTTGCAACAATCATTTATTATGAAAATACCCAAATCATTGTTATTGCTAGCGGTAATATTATTACTTTTTCTCTCCTGCTCAAGTACGCAGGAAATCTTAAAATCCGGGCAACAAGCATCTATGCTGGTGAGTGATGGGAGTAACTTTATGCGGCAGGATATTTTTCCAAAGTTTAGCTGGGAGACCACACCAGTATATTATATGTTCGGTGATAAAAGAAGGGTACTGGATTCGAAGGAAGTTAAATTTATTGCGGAAAGAACAGATTTCTTGTGTATCGAAAAATCACATGGATACCGTACATTGGGAGCTGCTGAACTGGGCGCAAAGCACGAAGTCGAAGCTTTTAAAAAGGTAAAACCCGATATTGAAGTACTGTTTTATTTTAATGCTGCTTTGGCCTGGCCGTACACCTCCTACAGTCAGGATTTTACGAAGGAGCGGATCGATTCGGCTATCAGATTTAAAAGCTTTTTAATAACGAATCCTAAAACTGGAGCATTGGCGGAAAAGCATACGGCCTTTCTTTTTAATTTGCTAAACCCGGATTTCAGAGAGTGGTGGGTAGAAACCGTAGCTAGAGGTGTTCAGGAAACCGGTAGTGATGGAGCCTTTATTGATCAAATGCACGGTAACGTCAATCTGATGAAAGACAAGCAAGAGGAAATTGAAATAGCCATGGGGGAAATGATGACAAATTTAAAGAAGAAACTGGGAGCGGATAAAATACTGTTGGCTAACAATGCTAACGCCGATAATGCAAAATATGTTTACCCGGTAAGTGACGCGATTATGTTTGAAAATTATAGTGCGGTAAATTACAATAAAGAGAACTTGCTTGCCGATTGGGATAACATGCTCAGAAATGCCAAGGAGGGTAAAGTTTCCGTGTTTCGCCTTGGGGTGGAGGGCCACGGAAGAGGATTCTTGAAAAAGAATAGAGACAAGAACATACATCAACAGATGCCAAAAATTTCGAAGGAAAAACTCGAATATGCCCTGGCTTGTTTTTTAATTGGAGCACAACCATATTCCTATTTTATGTACAGTTGGGGCTGGAGTTTGGCGAATGGATCATTGGTCGATTATCCAGCATTACAAAAACCGCTGGGGCCGCCAAAAGGTGTCTATCAAAGAATTAATCCAGATGGCTGGGAATTCACCCGAGAATTTGAACATGCCAGTGTCTGGTTAAATACGGATAGTAGAGAGGCCAGAATATCCTGGAAGTAATGGTAAACGTAAAATTTTATGAAAAATAGTAAAATATTCTTAACCTTATTCTTTATTTCTTTTTCATTTATTGTAAAAGGACAAATTAATTTTGAACCAGATTCAACTTTTATTTACAAAATTACAGCAGAAGGACCCTTAAAAATGAATGTTTTTAAACCTGCTAATGATACTATTTTGGACAAACGACCAGTGATTATTTTCTTCTTTGGTGGTGGTTGGGTTAGTGGAAAACCAAAGCAATTTTATCAACAAGCAAGATTTTTTGCAGACAAAGGTTTTTTGGCTATTTCTGCAGAATATAGGGTTATGAAAAAACACAAAACAACTCCTTTTGAATGCGTAAAGGATGGTAAATCGGCAATACGTTGGTTAAGAGAACATGCTGTTGAACTAGGAGTTGATCCAGATAAAATTATAGCTTCAGGCGGATCTGCAGGTGGACATGTAGCAGCTTGTACAAGTGTTATTAAAGGTTTTAACGAAGTAGACGAAGACTTAAATATTAGTTCTGTTCCAAATGCAATGATTCTTTTTAATCCGGTAATTGATACTACTGAAAAAGGGTATGGGATGGAAAAAATAGGGGAAAGCAGGAAAACTGAAATATCACCATGTGACCATGTAGAATCAGGAATATCTCCAACATTAATATTCCATGGAACCTGTGACAAAACGGTTCCATTTGAAAATGTAGAACGGTTTACCAAACTAATGAATGAAGCAGGAAATACCTGCGAATTAATTCCTTTTGAAGGTAAAGGCCATGGTTTTTTTAATGGCTCTTATTTTCGTAAAAAAAACACGGATGAAATTTTTAATATACTAATGAATAAGTCCATAATGTTTCTAAACAACGTTAATTAAAAAAATTAAAATGAAGAAAATTTTTATACTTTTTATTTTTGTAAGTACCATACTTTCCTGTGCCAGCGAATCAAAGGATCAATCCGTAAACAAGGACAACAAAAATACCTCACCACCTAATATCATTCTGGTAATTACCGACGACCAGGGCTACGGAGATATGGGCCATACGGGTAACCCGATTATAAAAACGCCTACCATTGACGCTTTTTCCAAAGAGTCAGTCAACCTGACAAATTATCACGTGGGTACTACCTGCGCACCTACACGGGCCGGATTGCTTACCGGTAGAAATTGTAATCGAAATGGAGTCTGGCATACCATCATGGGGGCCTCTATACTAAACGCCGAAGAAACCACTATGGCGGACGTGTTTCAGAAAAATGGCTATCGAACCGGGATGTTCGGCAAGTGGCATCTTGGGGATAACCATCCTTTCCTGCCGCACGACCGGGGTTTTGACGAAGCCTTTTATCACGGTGGAGGTGGAGTGGGGCAAACCCCCGATTACTGGGAAAATGATTATTTCGATGATACCTACCATCGTAACGGCGTTCCTGAGAAAAAAAAGGGATACTGTACCGACGTATGGTTTAACGAAGCGATGAAATTTATTGATAACAAAAAAGAAGCACCATTTCTCTGCTATTTGAGTTTAAACGCTCCTCATAGTCCTTTTAATGTTCCGGAAAAATACTATGATTTATACCAGAATGAAACAGCCATCACCGAAGGGCAAAAACGATTTTACGGGATGATCACGAATATAGATGATAATTTCTCCAGACTAATAAATCACCTGGAAGAACTGGGAATTGCTGACAATACCATTTTGATTTATACCACGGACAATGGTACTGCCAGAGGTTATGTTACAGACAAAAAAACGGGAGAAGTAAAAGGATATAATGCTGGTATGCGTGGTACCAAAGCCAGCGAATATGAAGGAGGACACCGAGTTCCATGGATTATGAGATGGCCTGACGGGGGATTAACGGGAGGTAAAAGTTTGAACGGTTTGACGGCTCACGTAGACATGTTACCAACTTTAGCGGCACTTACTGGCCAGTCATTTGCACCAACAAAAAAAATGGATGGTACGAATATTAGTAATTATCTGCTTGGGGAAACTGAGGCACCCAAAAGAATACTGGTGACCGATACCCAGCGGGTACCCTGGCCAGAGGAGGGAAAGAATAGTTCCGTCATGGAAGGCGATTGGCGTTTGATGAATGGAACCGAACTGTACGATATCAGCAAAGATCCTGGACAGAAAACAAACATCGCCGATCAGCACACTGATAAAGTAACAGAACTGAACACCTTTTACAAAAAATGGTGGAAAGACGTAATTAGTGAAACCAAATTTTCGATCATTGACCTGGGAGTGGATTCCATTGACATGCTTACATGTCACGATGCGCAAACCATTGGCTATTACCCACCGTGGAATCAGCAATTGATCCGAAAAGGAAAACCTATGAAGCCAGCTCCTTTTTCGGTTAGATTTGTCGAAGCGGGGACCTACCGTTTTCATTTGACCAGGTGGCCCATGGAAAGTGGTTTGGCACTGGGTGAAAGCACCAGCGATGGTACGCCCGCTACTTCTCACACGGAGCCTACGGTGAATGGCGTTTCGATGAAATTTGCCAAGGCTCATTTAAAAGTATCCGATCAGAGCGCAGTAGTAGAGGTAGATAATAAAAAACAGGCGGCTGTTTTAGAAATGGAAGTACCTAAAGGTGAGGCATCGTTAACCGCTTATTTTGATATGGAAGATGGCGTGGAAAGTAACGCCTTTTATATCTACGTGGAGAAAGTGAATTAGAACCTGCTTACCGACGCAGGAAGGCAGGTTAGAATTACAATTAGAATGGGAATGATTGCAGTCATAGAAGAATATGATTCGGTAGTCATTCCCATTCCAGTTTAATTACCTTTTTTCAATCCCACCTTGGACATATCAAAAGGTACGATACCCATTTTTAAGGCTGGGGATTCTGGTTTAAATCTAAAGTTGCCATTTTCGGGATCAACGAACATGGGGTCAGTGGCCACGCTATTTGCATCCACACCATCTTTACTTTGTAGTGATTCCAGCGTCTCTTTGGCTTTTTTATTGTCAGTTTTTGAATAATAGATATTCAGATCAGAATCAAGGTCTTTCATTCTTGCCGCAACACGTCCTCTTTTATCTTCCCCGAATTTTTTATCTTTTCCAAGAGAAGGCTGCGAGATAAAAGTGCGAACATCCGAAGACGAATAGTAGATGTTGCGTTTATTGCTTCCTCCATTCATGGGTCCTTCCACAATTTTTAAATAGACGCCCCGTGGCACGATCACATCTGTGATAATATTATTTTCAAAACGATTGTTCCGTTTTAAGGTCATCCCCTGTGACTTGCATTTGTAAATCAAATTTTCGGTGATGAGGGTATTCATCTGTCCACCGTCCGTTCTAATTGCACCTTGTTTTGGAGTTTTTGCCACCAGATGATGCACATAGTTGCGCCGAATAATATTGTCCGGACCCGCAGCCCGGATATAAATTCCGTTGCCATCTCCAAGCTTTTTCATCACGTGATGAATTTCATTGTATTCGATGATATTGCCCCGACTGTGCATGTACGGACGAATAGCCTCCTGGGTTAGTTCCTTTGGTAGTTTTCCTACTTCTTTCCACCGGATAGTACGCACCTGCTCCCGATTATTGCCCGATTTGGCAAAAAATCGAATCACGCAACCGGAAATAATCAGTCCCGAATAATTGGTATCGTGGATCAAATTATTGGCTACGCGATTTTCTCCACTTTGCCAAAGAAAAATTCCGGGAGAATGCCAATAAATTTCTCCAACATGGTGAATGTGATTATTAGAAACTAGATTGTTTTTATTTACATCCTTGGTTCCTGGTCCGTATCCGCAGAGCAAAATACCGCCTCCGCCGAGGTGTTCTATATGGTTACCGGTTATTTCGTTATTTATCCCGTGCAAGTCCACACGAATGGCACCGCTGCCGCCGTGCAGAAAATGACATTTTTCAATCTTGCAATTCTCGGCCCCTCGCAATCGAAACATGGCGTTGTCCTTGTCGAGCATGTCCCAGTCGTGTTGCAATCCGGCGTCGTTCTCGGACAGGGTATAGCGTTCACCGTGCTTAAAGGTAAGTCCAATAAACTGCAGATTACGAACGGGAATATCCTTTGCCTTTTTTTTATTAATCTTGCCTTCCACTCGGATTAGTTCCAGTAATTGGGGTGCAAAAACGGGAGACTCATTTCGGGGCCAGAGATAGACTTTTCCTTCCTTTGTATTCAGCACCCATTCGCCCGGCTCGTTCAGTTCCTCCAGTACATTTTCTACCCAAAATCCGTGCTTATTCATCCCGTAGGTCGCATTGATAGTGGTGCGAGCAATGCCATTTTTCTCGTCAACTGAGGCCAATGGGAGCATGTTCACAATCCAGTCTCGGGTTGGACGTACCATAATTTCCACATCGGTCACATTAGGCCAGCTTTTTAATTGCGTTCCCGAAAAAAGGAGTTTGTTTTTCTTGCTTCCCTTTTGGGGCTTATGGCGTTCAGAGCGCGCCCTGGGCAGCATCCCTTCGTCATCATACAGCGTTAGGAATCGGGAAGAAGTATTAGTAACCAAGATATTTCCATTCGCCGCTTTGGGTAAGCCAGGCAAGACTTCGGTTACTTTTTTCCAACCCTCGATCTTCTTTCCCGCACTGAATATCGGTGTCTCTCTAGGATACGCTGCGTAGGTAATGGTCGATGTTCCTTCCCCCGAATCTTCTAGACCGAAGACCACGGTTTCATTAAGTTGGTAGGTTCCTTCGCGCAGCAGTACCTTTATATCTTTCGCAGTATTTTTTTTCAAATCTCTGACGGCATCTCGCGCACGTTCGAGGGTTGCGAATGGACCATCGGTTTCTTGTATATTTGGCTCGGTCAAGGTACCGGACCAACTATCGGATCCAGCGGGAGATACGTAGAAATCTGCGTTTGATGCCATTGGGGTTTGTGCACTACATCGAATGCTGCTTGCCAGTAACACCAGAATTACCAGCAATTGCAAGTTAACTTGAGTTCCGCCTTTCATTTATTGTTTTTTTTAAAATCTATTCTGTTGTTATTTTGAAACCATTCAAAATCTCACCAGGCAACGTTTTAGGTCGCTCAATAATCAAGGCTTCAGCAGTACGCTTCCATTTTATTTTTTCGGAACTACCCATCAATTCAATATTTATAATCTCTGCGTCTAACAATCCACCTGTAGCTAGTGTTTTAATTAAAATATCCTCCGCAGGAGGTGCTAAAAGATAAGCATAAAGTATGTCATCTTTGGTAGTAAACCGAATATCCTCAGGAGTGTAATCTTTGTGATTTTCTCCTTGCCGTCCATCCTTCACTTCCAAAGGTCCTTCCCCAAAAACTTTCCACGGCCGGCTACCGTAAATTCCATCTCCATTTATTTTTAAAAAATCTCCAAAAGCCGTGAGGTATTTAATTTGCTTTTCGGGTATCGTACCATCGCCCTTTAAAGCCACGTTGAGCATGATCACACCATTTTTACTAATGGCATCCACTGCGTTGGCGACCATGACTGGCACACTCATTTTGTTGACGGCCCCGGCTCGGTAAAACCAGCTGCCAGAAAGATCGGTCGCCCATATCCAGGGATCGGGTTTAATTTCTCCGGCGCCCCCTCTTTCGAGGTTGTAGGTGAAAGCTGACCGGTCCAGTTTTTTATCTTTTAAGGAAAGTACAACAGTTTGCTTGCCATCGTTTTCCTTGAGATCACGATTAATAAAATCAGTAAAAAGTTTAATACCAATCCCTTTTCCAGGTCCTACTTTTGGGAACGGCGCATCGTTATTAAACATGTCCGGATCATACTTATCAATAATTTCCCAGCACCGCTTATACCAGTGTTCGTTCCAGCTATCCTGACTGGTGTAATTTTTTCCATCATAATCCATGTTGAAGAGCTTCCACTCCAGCGTTCCCTCTTTCTGATATTTTCGGGCGGGTCTCCACCAGCCGGGAGACCAATAGAGGTGAGTAGAGATGCCAAATTTAAGTCCGTGTTTCGTTGCGGCTTCTTTCCATTCCTTTAATACGTCGCGATTTGGTCCCATTGCCACCGAGTTCCACGGATGAAAGGAATCGTACATGTCAAAGTTGTCATGATGAACCGCCACTGGCATGATAAAGCGAGCGCCATTATCTTTAACAAATGCCACCAGTGCGTCAGGATCCCAATTCTCTCCTTTAAAAAGGGGTATCAGTTTTTCGTAGCCAAACTCGTCTACTGGACCGTAGCGTTGTGTGTGAAACTTATTTAATTCCTGCGCCATTTTTTTTCCTCCTCCGTACATATTGCGACCGTACCACGATCCGTCGTTGGGCCGATTCTCGTCGGTGGCAGAAGGAATGCCCCAATGCATCCATACGCCAATTTTACCATCTACAAACCATTTCGGAACTTTATAGTTTTCCTTTAGCGACCGCCAGTTGGGTGCTAATTTTTGCTGTCGCAAACCCGCTCTGGAGATATCGATTGGCTTGATGCCTAATTCGAGCGCCGGGGATCCCGGCTTAAATCTGAAGTCGCCATTTTCGGGATCTACAAACATCGGATCTGCCGCCAGACTGTGCATGTCTACGCCGTTTTTCTGATTCGTCTCCACCCGCGCCTTTCCTTTTTTCGGATCAGCTTTGCTGAAATAAATATTATAATCGGTATCCGCATCCTGGACTCGTGCCAGTGCGCGTCCTCGACGATCTTCGGAACTACCATCTTTCCCGGGAGGTAATTCATTAATAAATTCTGGTACGTCCGTAGAGGAATAAAAAATATTCTTCTTAATAGTGGCACCAGTTAACGGACCTTCTCGCACCGAAAGATAGAATCCACGTGGCGGGGCAATGATGTCGGCGACGATATTGTTTTCAACCTTGTTATCAAGCTTAGTTAGTATTCCCTGCGAAGTACATTTATACAACACGTTTTCGGTAATCAGCGTACCCGTTTGTCCACCATCCGTACGAATGGCCGCCTGCATTTGTGTGGGGCCAACCATGTGGTGGATATAGTTGCGTCGAATAATATTATTTTCACCGGAGCCACGAATATAAATGGCGTTGCCATCACCCATCCTTAGCATGGAATGGTGAATTTCGTTGTACTCAATCAGGTTGTCGTGCGTATGCAAATAGGGTAGTACGTCGGAACGAGTTGCGCCCTTCTTCGGTACGTTGGGAAGTTCCTGCCAACGAATGATGCGGGTTAGCTCCCGCCCTTTTTTTGAGAAAAAGGCCGACATGACGCCCGAAACAATCAGGGCCGTATAATCAGTATGGTGAATCAAATTATTGGATACCCGATTTCCTCCACTTTGCCACAGAAAGATACCGGGGGAATGCCAGTAGATTTCTCCGACGTGGTGAATATTATTATTAAAAACAAAATTTCTCTGATTTACGTCCTTGGTCCCCGGTCCATAGCCGCAGAGCAATATGCCGCCTCCACCCATGTGTTCAATATGGTTGGATGAAATAACGTTACCAATTCCGTGTAGATCTACTCGGATAGCCCCGCTTCCGCTATATAAAAAATGACAACTTGTGATAGAGCAACTCTCCGTTCCCCGAAATCGAACCAACGCATTGTCTTTATCAAACATATCCCAATCGTGCTGTAAGCCCTTATCATCCGAATTCAGTGTATAACGCTCGCCGTGTTTGAAAGTAAGCCCACTAAAATGGAGATTGCGAACCGGAATATCCGTAGGACCATCTATGTCAATTTTGCCTTCCACGCGAATCAGTTCAAAAAGTTTTGGTGTGACCACCGTAGATTCGTTTCGCGGCCAGAGATAGACTTTTCCTTCCTTGGTATTGATTACCCATTCACCTTTTTCGTCTAACTCTTCCAGTGCATTTTCCACCCAGATATTTTCCATATCTTTCAAAAAGTGAAGTCTATTCATGGCATAAGTGGCATCTACGGACGTGTTGGCGATACCGGCCTTTTCGTCTACTGATTTAACAGGAAGCATATTTACAATCCAGGCATGATGCGGTCTCACCTTGATCTCCATATCCGTTACATTAGACCAGTTCTTCAACTTGCCCTTGGGAAATTGAAGCCGGTTTCTTCCATTTTTTTCCTTAGCGGGAAAGAATCCTTCCGACTGGGCTCGGGGCAGCATTCCTTGGTCGTCGTACAGTGTTAAAAATTTATCAGATACAGAGGCTACCATAATATTCCCTTTTGCTGCTTCGGGCAATCCTGGTAATTCCGTATCTACTTTTTTCCAGCCAGTGATCTCTTGTCCCGAACTGAACTCGGGTGTTTCGCCGGGGTAGGCGGCGTACGTAACCGTTGACTTATCTTTACCACCGTCTTTCAACCCAAATACCACGGTTTCTGTCAACTGGTATCTACCTTCTCTAATCTGAACCAGTATGTTATTTGAATTATGTTTTTTCAATTCCCTTACCGCATCGCGTGCACGAGGCAGGGTAGCGAAGGGACCATCGTTCCCCGTTGCGTTGGGTTCGGCCAGTTTGCCAGACCATTTATCGGAACCTGTAGTTGATACATAAAAATCAGGCTTGACATCCTCGAGGGTTTCTACGTTGCCCATTTTGCTTGTTGCACTACTTGACTTTTTTTCATTTTTTGCCAAATCACCCGGTTGGACCATCGGACTGCTATAAAGCGAACCCGCTTCGGTAGAGCCATTGACAAAAAAGTATTTTGTATCCTTTGGCAATTCGGCGGTAATCTGTGACTTACCTTCCAGGACTTCAGCACCTGCTTTGAGCCATTCTACCTCTGTGTGTACCCAGGTATCATCGTCTGTTCGATAGTACAGCTCAGCCTGCTGAATATTGCCCTGAAAAGAGGCAGTTATAACATTGTCTGATAAATTATCAATTGATATTGTTGCGGGGGCGGGGCCCTTCCGGGTAATATAATCGGCAAAATCGTAAATTTCAGAAGGAGCATACCCAGCTTTGGTACTATGTTTCATCTTATGTTCGATCCGTAAATACTTTTTACTCGTAATGCTGTTGAAAGTACGGGTAGCAATATTCATCGCGAATTGCTTATCGTTGGTACCATCGACGAAAAATACGGGTAATTTTTGCCGGGGAGTGTAAAGCGAAGGGTCCCAGTTGTTGCGATAAAATTGCGCTTCCGCCTCACTATTTCTCTTCATGTCCACGCCATACTTTGGACTATCATATAAATAACCACAACCGTATACTGGTACCGAAAATTTGAACCGTTCGTCTATTCCGGTAACTACGTGGGTCAGCACACCTCCCCAGGAAATTCCATTAATTCCGATGTTGGTCGCATCTACTTCGGGAAAACTTCTTAGTAAGCTATTTGCTAAAATGGCATCCGCTACGGCGTGAAAGAACCATTGTTCGGTTGGGGCTTTATCCGCATCCCGAAAAAAACCAGCCCTTCGTGGACCCGAATATTCCCAGGTAGGATACCACTTCGGTTTTTTGGGGCCGGGTAACTGCCCTTCGTGGGCGATTGCAATGGCGATGTAACCACGGTTTGTCCACTGTTCTACCCAGTCTGGAAAAGCGGTACCGCCGCCACCGTGAACAAGGACTACCGCGGGCGCTTTTTCTCCGGCCTTCAGATTTTCGGGAACACCGTACCAACAAAATACCTTGGTC
>JALZUU010000563.1 GCA_023300665.1 Saprospiraceae bacterium
GTATCATCGCTACCGACTACTCCGGTAAAAAATCCATCTTCAAACATTGGCAACGGAACAACTTCGCCGTTTACACTATAGTTATAAGCAAAAAGCGATTGTAGGTTAGAACCAAATCCTACTAAATCAAAGGAAATAGCCTCTAAACCTAAAGCACATTCACTAATTGGAGCTGTGATTGCTGTTACACCCACATCATTTAAAAAGATTGTTCTAAAATTAAATGGCCCAACAATCGCACTAGTATCTCCATTTTCGCAAACCGTAGAAATGAATAATTGATAAGTAGTATCTTCTAATAATTCATCAATTAAAATACTATTCGTGTTCGTTGTACTAAGATCTAAGAGGTCCGCAAAAGTTAATTCTTCTAAACCATAATAAATTATATGCTCTGTTGCAGTATCATTTCCCATGAATGATAATTCTACTCCATCTCCTAAGATTTCGTCAAAAATAACGTCACCTGGAATACCACACATTGAACAACTTCCCACAACCTGAAAAACCTCTCCTTCGGTAGGGTTAGGACCATCAGAAAAAATAACAACCTCATTGTTATCTAATAATTCGTAGGTAACTTCGTTTTGAAAAGCTCCAGCTAGATATGAAAGTGAGATCATGTCTCCATTTTCAATTATGATCTCAGCAGAGAAATCATTGCCGTCATCAATGGTATAGACCGTACTCACTCCGTTAATAGTTATCGTCAATTCTGAACCATTCCAACCATCCCCAAAGGAATCAAATAAATTAACTGTATAGGCACATTGTCCAAAGAGAGACGTCGCAAAGCCCCCTAGAAGAAAGAATACGGTGAAAAAGTGGGTTATTTTTTGGTAGAATAAGCTCATAAAATTAAATTTTAGAAGGATAAATAGGTGAAAATTATGATTTCAAGCATTAAAAATAGAGAAAAATGAGACCATCTCTCAATTTTAAGATAAATATGTCAATAAATGACGGCCATTAGTTTTAAACTATTCGTCTAAAATACTGTTCGCTATGTGTTGATTGAGGTTTTATAATCAAAACTCATAGTTAATTTTGGCAATTTATTCAATAAAAGATTTGGAAAATCTCTGCGGGATTAAGGCTCACACCATTAGGATTTGGGAGACTCGCTATGGTATTATCAAACCTCAAAGAACAAAAACCAACATTCGGTACTATCAGGACAAAGATCTCAAACATTTACTTAATATTGCCTTCCTCAATAAAAATGGTATAAAGATTTCCAAAATTGCTAAAATGAGTGAAGCGGAAATTGCCAATAGAGTCGCTGATATGTCTTCCGTCAAATTAGAGGACAATACTCAACTAGATGCTTTGACTTTATCCATGATAGAAATGGATGAGTACAAGTTTGACCGCATTATTTCAACGAATATCCAACAAATTGGTTTCGAACGTACGATGTTAGAAATTATTTATCCTTTTTTGGATAAGTTAAGCTTATTATGGCTGACTGGCTCTATCTATCCCGTTCAGGAGAATTTTGTCAGCTGTCTGATTCGACAAAAGATTATTGCTGCTATCGATACCATACCGCCTTCACGGGCAAAAACGAAAAATGCTAAAAAGTTTGTCATTTATCTTCCTGAGGGAGAAAATCAGGAATTGAGTCTGCTTTTAATTCATTATTTGATCAAATCAAGAAAAAACGAGGTAATCTATTTAGGTCCTAAAATTTCCATTCAGGATCTTAAAGATGCTTGTAAAATTTACCAACCAGACTTTATCTTTACGATGGTCAGTGAGACCTATATTAAAACGCCTGTCCAAACTTATATTAAAACGCTTTCTGAGACATTTCCAAATTCCCAAATTCTTCTTTCTGGCTATCAAGTAGTTGTTCAACAAGTCAAATCTTCTGATAATATAACCATTATGGCTAGTATCAATGATATGATTTACTTTCTCAATGCTATGAATAATACCTCACCTTCCAAGATTATAGAATAGCTCTATATTTAAAATTCACTTTATTTGAGTTATTTTGCACTTGAAAGTTTTTTAAACCTTCTTTATAAAAAGCCACGCTATTTGAAGTGGTTTCAATATTTTTTTAATCAAAACATTTCTAAAACATGAAATTATTATTCAGATTCTCCTGCCTACTTCTCATATTAGGTCTTAGCCTTACGGCTTGTAAAAAAGCGCCTAAAGGAGTAGATGCTAAAACTACAACTGCTACAAATGCTGCTGCGACTGCTAATGCAAACGACAAGATGTTTAATATCACTGACGGACAATTACAATGGACTGGAACTAAAGTTGGTGGACAACACTCTGGAACTATAAAGATCAAAAGTGGTGATATCGCTGCTAGCAATGGTCAAGTTTCTGCCGGAACAGTGATGATAGATATGAGTAGCATCACAGTTACTGACTTGAAAGCAGGTGAAGGAAAAGAAAAATTGGAAGGACATCTTAAAAATGAAGATTTCTTCAATACTGCTGCACATCCAAATGCTACCTTCAAGGTTACTAGTGCAAAGGGTAGTGGTACTTCTATGGAAATCGTTGGTGATTTAACCATTAAAGGTATTACTAAAAGCATTACGATTCCTGCAAACGTAGCAATGGCTGGTGATAAGATTTCTGTGGTAACACCATCTTTCAAAATCAATCGTACAGACTGGGACGTAAAATATGGTTCTGGCTTAATTGGCACTGCTGCTGACAAGATTATTCACGATGAAATCGGACTAGTTCTAAGCTTAACAGGTCAGGCGAAATAATTCGATCGAAAAAATAACAACTTCTTAAAAAGTGTCATTGGTT
>JALZUU010000564.1 GCA_023300665.1 Saprospiraceae bacterium
TCCGGTATTACTGATAAACTTATTAAGACTGAGCGAATTATCTGGCATTGTTGATTTGTTGATTTGTTGATTTGTTGATTTGTTTAAAAATAAGAAATATTTAATTTAGATGAACGCCAATCTAGTAAACTAATAGACAACCAGACCACCATACATAAGCCATACTCGCTATCGCTACTAGATTCGACATTATACCAAATAACTTCATTTGAAATAAAGTGTAGCTTTTCTTTTTATAAATAAATAACAAATCCAAAAGTAGCCAAATTAATCCCAATGCCAGCATTCCACCAAAGACAAAATCTTTAAAAATTAAAAAGAGCAAACTCACTTCTATGGCAACAATCCCGATAATCAACCATTTTGTTTTGATGATTCCAATCACCGTAGCGGTAGTCTTTCGCCCTGTAGCTCGATCTGGAATTATATCCATGACTTCACCGATCAAATGAGATTGCCAAGCAAAGAGTAATAGGTAGAAATAAGTAATCCACGGTAGTCCAGAAATATCATTAATTAAAATACTAAAGGGTACGACCAACAAATAACCGACCTGGCATAAAAGCTCTAATGGTGGCCGGCTTCGCAATCCGTTTTTGGGTAAGTTATATAATCCATTGATAATGATTATTCCAGAAAAGAGAAGCAACATTTTCCAGTTGGTATAAAATAATAAGACGGGTAAACAAATTAGATGAACACCAGCAATCGCCCATTTCAATTGATTAAGTTGAGTCTCCGTTCCTCGGGCACCAAATAAAAAACTATCCTTTCGTGGATTGACCAGATCAATCTCCCGGTCTACGATATCATTCCAGCCATACACCAAAAAGTTTAAAGGAAAACAAACGAAAAAAAAGCCAATCCAGAATGGAATGGAAGACCAGATATCACTCATCTGACTAGTTGGTAAAACATACAACCAGATGGTCGCAAACCAAAGTCCCGGACGGGATACTTTTAACCAAAAAATTAATTTATTAAAAACATCAGAGATTAATGCCATGTTATTCGTATACGAGCCGCAAAACAATTGATTTTAAGGAAGTATTTTGATCTTCATCAATTAACTCATTCGATCTTCGATAGATTTTAATAAATCTAAATCAATTTCTTTAAACCATTCTTTGGCTTTCTTACGCGCATTTATTTTTACCTCCATATTGATATAACCAGAAATCGTCACTAGTGCAAATCCTAATATCCCTATATCATCCGTATAACCTACCAACGGAGACAAATCAGGAATAAGATCAAAAGGGTTCACTAAATAAGCCAAGGCAGCAAGTACAATCTTGCGAGCCCAACCAGGTGTTTCTTTTTGTTGATAGGTATAATAGAGTAATAGAGATGAATAGACGGCACGAATACCTAACTCCCGAGCAAACTTCTGGAGTTTTTCAAATAATTCCTCTTTATTTAATTCTGGTCTTTTCATACAATTGAGTTTCCAAACTTATAACGATCTAGTGTGGGAACTGGTTCGTAAAGTTAGCATTTTTTATATTGAAGCTGTTTAAAAATAATGTGGTTGTAATCCTCTCTCTTTTATCCTTATTTTTGCATTTATGCAGAAAAAGATAAAAGACCAGTCCGCCATCCTCAAAAAACTAGGGATTACCCTCAATCCGATGCAAGAGGAAGCTAGTCTGGCGATTCATACCGCACCAGAAGCGATTATTCTCTCCCCTACTGGAACTGGAAAAACCATTGCTTTTCTACTTCCTGTCTTGGCAGAACTAATCCCTGATAATCCAGAAGTTCAAGCGCTCATTCTCGTGCCTTCTCGTGAACTTGCTATTCAAATCGAACAGGTGATGCGCGAAATGGGAACTGGTTATAAAGTCAACGCTGTTTATGGTGGTCAAAAAATAGCGAAAGATCGCGAAGCATTACAACATCCGCCTGCCGTATTGATTGGTACACCCGGACGTATTGCTGACCATATTCGTCGTGGTACTATTACAACGCGTTCTATTCATGTGCTAGTGCTCGATGAGTTTGACAAATCACTAGAAGTTGGTTTTGAAGGAGAAATGAAAGAGATCATAGAATCACTTCCTTCCATACAAAAAAAGATTTTAACTTCTGCTACCCAAGGCGTACAGATTCCAGATTTTGTTGAAATCACCAACCCACTGAGCGTTAACTATCTCAAAGAAAACAGCGTACAGATTACCATCAAAGCCATCGTCTCTCCTGAGAAAGATAAACTAGAAACACTCGGTCAGGCTTTACGCCATCTTCGTGGTCAGCCAGGAATTGTTTTTTGTAGCTTTAGAGATGCTGTTCAACGAACCAGTGATTACTTAAACGAGGTTGGAATCGCACATGATTCTTTTCATGGTGGAATGGAACAACGGGATCGAGAGAGAGCTTTGATAAAATTCCGCAACGGTACCCATCAATTATTAATCGCTACCGACCTTGCTGCACGTGGAATTGATATTCCTGAAATAAAATTTATTATTCATTACCACCTTCCCTTAAAACGAGAAGAATTTACCCACCGTAACGGACGTACCGCTCGAATGCATCGCGAAGGTACCGCTTATGTTTTACATTGGGTAGATGAAGAATTACCTGACTTTATTCCAGAAATGGAAATAGAAAAAATTGCCGAAGCCCCTATACCTGATCCGACACCGTGGACTACTTTATTTATTTCCGGTGGCCGTCAAGATAAAATCTCTAAAGGGGATATCGCAGGTTTGTTTTTTAAACAAGGAAAACTAGAAAGAACCCAAGTTGGTAACATTGAACTCAAAGCGGATTGTGCTTTTGTCGCCGTAGCCACAGAAGTCGTTGAAGCACTGATTCCTTTGGTAAATAATACGAGATTGAAGCGGAAGAAGGTTAGGATATTTGAGGTGTGAGGATTGTT
>JALZUU010000565.1 GCA_023300665.1 Saprospiraceae bacterium
TTCTGTTCATCACCAGGAGCATAACTATTATGTTCGTAAACAATATTTCCTTCCTGATCTAATAAAAAGGTCATCGGTACTGTCTGAAAATTCAAAGACTCTTTTAAGGCTTGGTCTACGTCAGAAAGAACCGTATATTTCCAACCTTTAGATTCGATCATTGGTTTTACTTTTCGCATACTTCGAGCATTATCTATCGTAATGGCCACTAATTCTACATTATATGCTTTTTGCCATTCTGGATATAATTTAGCGATCGCATCTAACTCACGCTTACAAGGGTTACACCAAGTCGCCCAAAAACTAACGACGGTAATTTTTCCATCCTTTGCATATTTTTGAATATTAACAGCTGCTCCATCCAAATCCTTAATCGAAAGATCCGGTAAGGTCTTTTTTGTATCAGTTTGTGCTGTTACGAAAGTGGAGATAGAAAAAATAGCGAATAATAAGATAAGTTTAGTGACCTTCATTTTGTCGATGTTTTAATATTAAAATTGGGTGATAATTTTAGAAGTAGTTTAAGAATCTGCTTAAATAGAGGGCAAGTTAAGTACTTCTATTGATCCTTAACGCCTAAATTTGACATTTTATTCAACAAATGGTTACGGATTAAGATAAAAATAGGGCGTTAAAATTTTGTTATTATACCAATATCACCAAGTATCGATATGCATATTTTTCTATAAAAATAATACCCGTTCATCCTTCCTAAAGTCCCCTAAAATGACCTCCTTACAAGTTCTCCTTAAAAAACCTTCGATCCCCTACAAATTACTTATCTTTGCACCTTATTACGCTGTAGGCTAGCTGCTTATAGGGTTTCCGAGGCTGTTCTGTTATAGTGTGTCAGCGGGTTGGCATTCCTTTAGGAATACAAGGCGCGGGCTGCCAAATGACACACTTTGTGGTACAGTCCTAGTTTTTCAATCTAAAAAAAGCACAAAGTTTATAATAAATGAAGATCTCACTTAACTGGCTAAAAGACTATCTTACCATTCCACACGACGTAGAAAAGACGGGTGAAATCCTAACCGATATCGGCTTAGAAGTAGAAGGAATCGAAACCGTGGAACATATCAAAGGAGGACTCAAAGGCGTCGTCGTCGGACACGTAAAGACTTGTGACCAACATCCTGATGCAGACCGCCTACGCGTAACAACGGTAGATGTAGGAGGGGAAGAAGATTTACACATCGTTTGTGGCGCTCCCAATGTAGCTGCCGGACAGAAAGTAATGATCGCGACCATCGGTACTAAGCTTTATTTTAGTGATGGAAAAGAATTAAAAATCAAGAAAGGAAAAATTCGAGGCCAAGTTTCCCAAGGAATGATCTGTGCCGAAGACGAACTAGGCATCGGTACCGATCACGACGGAATCATCGTATTACCCGAAACAACCGCCATCGGAACGCCTGCCAGCGAACATTATAATATTACCGCTGAAACAATCTACGAAATTGGACTAACCCCCAATCGTTCAGATGCAACTGCTCACCTCGGAGTAGCGCAAGATTTAGCAGCAGCCCTAAAAATAAACTACGATCACAATGGCTTGGTGAAGGCACCCGACGTTAGTGGATTTACCAAAGGAACAACGACACACCCGATCTCCGTGGAAGTAAAAGATGCCGAAGCTTGTCCTCGTTACACAGGTATTGTACTCACAGGCATTACCGTTGCACCTTCTCCTGAGTGGATGCAAAAAAGACTAACCGCTATCGGCGTTCGTCCGATCAATAATATTGTAGACATTACCAACTATGTGTTACATGAACTAGGGCAACCACTTCACGCTTTTGATTATGATCAGATCACAGATAAAAAAGTGATTGTTCAAACTTTACCTGCTGGAACTAATTTCGCTTCATTGGATGAAGTTGATCGGAAGTTGAGTGACGAAGATTTGATGATCTGTGATGGTAAAGGCCATCCGATGTGTATCGCCGGTGTTTTTGGTGGACTAAAATCTGGTGTAACAGATACAACCAAAACCATCTTTTTAGAATCCGCACATTTTGAAGCACGTAGAACCCGTCGTACGAGTACGAGACACCTTTTGCGAACAGACGCAGCCGTTTGTTTTGAAAAGGGGAGTGATCCTAACATTACAGAGTACGCACTTAAAAGAGCCGTGTTATTGATTAATGAGTTGGCTGGAGGGACGGTTGCTTCTGAACTAATCGACCTTTATCCAAAAGCAGTTGAACCTGTAAAAATTAAAGTTAGTTACCGCAATGTCCGTCGATTAATTGGTGTGGAAATTCCTACCACAGAAATAAAAGAAATTCTAACAGCGATGAATATTGAGATCGTTGAAAGTACCGAGGAAGCGATGACCGTGGCTATTCCAACCAATAAAGTAGATGTGACCCGTGAAGTGGATGTGATCGAAGAAATCCTAAGAATCTATGGTTTTAACCGAGTACCTATCGCAAGTCAAATCAAAAGTACGATGGGGCAGGGTGATGGTCTTCCAGTTCATAGCTTACGACAAAAATTAGGAGATTATCTAAATGCTCAAGGATTTAATGAGATTATGGGATTGTCTTTGAGTCAGTCTCGCTATTTTCGAGATTTCTTGCAACTACCAGAGGAAGAACTAGTATACGTTAATAATACTTCCAATATTCACCTGGATGTGATGCGACCAACGATGTTGTTTAGTGGTTTAGAAGCCATTGTACATAATCAAAATCGTCAAAATGCAGACTTGAAGTTTTTTGAGCAAGGATATGTTTACCGACCGGATGGAGAAGGATTTAAAGAAGAAGAATATTTTACTCTATTTTTGACGGGACGACGAGAGGCGGAAAGCTGGCACCACCCGAAAAAGGCACCGATGACCTATTATACCTTAAAAGGCTATGTAGAACAGTTGATGAACCGGATCGGAACAGGAAATTACCAGACGACGGTCTTGAATAATGATGAAAACACTGCTTCGAATACGCTTGCTTATGGTTTACGTTACCACCGAGGACCACAGGTAATTGTGGAGTTTGGGAAGGTAAAACCCAACTTGGTAGGCGGAATGGACATCAAACAGGACGTTTTTTATGCAGCTTTTAGAGTAAAAAGCCTCTCAGGTATTGTTAAGAAGAATAAGATAGATTTTGCAGAATTAACCAAATATCCGAGAGTTAGACGTGATTTAGCCTTGGTTATTGGAAAAAATGTTAAATTTGAAGATATTACAGGAATTGCCCGTAAAACAGGTAAGAAAATCCTGAAAGATGTTAATTTGTTCGATGTGTATGAGAATGAGGACCAGCTAGGAAAAGACAAAAAGTCCTACGCAGTGAGTTTTACTTTCGAAGATCCTACTCGAACACTTAACGATAAAGAAATTGATAAAATAATGCAGCGATTGATTACTACTTACGAAGGAGAATTAGGCGCGGTTATCAGACGTTAAAACAGAGACTGTTCAGTTAAAGTGTGTCAGCGCGCGAGGCTTCCTTTAGGATGAGAGGTGCGGGCTGTAAAATGACACACTTAGAGAAACAGTCCCTTAAAACAGACTCTAAATAGGCTTGTCCTATTTATACTACTTAAAAATACTGTTCTTATGCAGCAGGTTATTAACGAAAAAATTACCGGAATTGAAAAAAAGGTAAAACAACTGGCCAAGAAGATGGAGCAGTTGCAAAAGAATAATCTAGCATTAGAAGAGGAAAATCGAAAATTAAAATCAGGATTGGCTGTTTATAAACAACAAGCCAACCAAACAACACTTGACCTAGGAGTAGCAAATACGGATACTTCGCCAGTCAGGGACGATAAATCTGGAGCAAGTAAGCGTTCCAAAAAAATGAAGAAAGAGATCGAGCAGTACCTTAAAGAAATTGATAAGTGCATATTGTGGTTACAAAATAACTGATATGGAAACGAACGAATTAGTCAACATAACAGTAGTCATCGCAGAACGTTCTTATCCGCTTAAGGTAAAGGAAGAAGATGTTAATAAAATACGGGGAATCGTAAAAGAGGTTAATGATAAAGTGAATACATTCCAAAAAACGTACAGCCGAAAAGATAAACAAGATTGTTTGTCCATGGCATTACTCACTTACGCCGTAGATTTACATAAAACACACCCTGCTAGTGATTCCACTAATCAAGAGGAGTCTTATACCGATCTTAACAAAAAAGTAGATCAATTAGACGAACTACTAGATTTTTTATTAGAATA
>JALZUU010000566.1 GCA_023300665.1 Saprospiraceae bacterium
CAGGTATCGAAAAATTGCTCAAGGTTGCCATAGGAAAAAGAACTGCTTAAAAATGCGGTGCAAAGATACCTTTTTTTGTGTAAAAATGGGGGATTTTTTTGTGAAAATGTAGGGGGATGGATGCTTGATCAAAAGAAGGGATTTTAACTCTAAAATTCGCTGTTTTTTGATTAAACCCGTATCCACCACCTCCTTTGTCATTTTTTAGCCCTTGGACTGATCAAAAAATCGATCACTTTTGGTGTTTTCCTCTTTTTGTCATGCTTGATGGAGATCGAATTTCAACGCCTTCTGAAACTAGGTGTTTTAGAATAAAGCCTATTACTACGACTGGACCATTTCTTCCGCTTCACCCATACAGTAAATTCTGCTTCTGTCAAATAGCCTAGCTTTACCGCTGCAGCTTTCAATGTCGTCCCTTCTTTGGTATGCTTTCTTCACAATGCTTGCTGCTATTGTATCCTTCTTGTGTCTTTAATACTGTATCTATAATTCAGATAAATACTTAAACATGTTTTTAAACAGCTTCACTAAGTAGCTTCAACAATATATTTTAAGATGATCAGATTAATATTTGAACATGATTTTATTCTATATTGTGTTAGAATTTTTATTAACCAAAAAAACAAACAAATGAAAAATCAAAATTACGCGCTACCATTCCTATTAATTTTTCTATTCTTTGGTAGTTATTTAACCGCACAAGTCGAACAAACGCTAGATTATACTCCTCAAACAGTTTGGGAATTACCAACTACTCCTGATCAGCCTAATATCGCCGATGCTATTATTCCTTTTTCGATCCGATCTCAGCAATTGGATAGAAATAGTCGCGACAATGAAAATCAAGAAGATGGCTCGACGTGGTCTCTAGATGACGGTTATGGTGGAGCTTGTGACCTAGACTGTAATGTTGCCCCTTATGATAATGGTCCATTGTTTGGCGCTTGTAATGGAGGAAATTATGTTATTCCATATGCGATTACTATTATTAACGAATGTGGCACTAGTAATTTACCGGATGGATGGGCGAATGCAGCAGATGCGCTTGCTGATTTAGATGCGGTGATTAGTGAAGTGAATACTTATTATGCTAGTAATGGAATTCCACTGCAACTTGACAAGGCCATCCATCATGGTATGGCTACTGAAGTAGATGGTTCTACTCGAATTATTTCTGATGCTACCCTTTGTTCTTTTTCAGGTGGAAGTGGCCCAGGTTCAGATAATGATTTTGCCAATGGTCTTGATATTCCTAACGTCTTAAATATCTATGTAGCTGAGGTAGTTAATGGGAGTACTGGTTGCAATGGTTTTGCCTTTTTACCGACTGGACCTACTGCTCCTAATCGTGCCGTGATGCAAGCTAGTTGTTTTAATAGTTTTGCTTGCCCACCTCCAAATCCAGCATTGAACCCTGGTCGAAATAGTGTTCTTATTCATGAAGTGGGACATTACCTCGGCTTATATCATACCCATCATCCGTATGAGGTAGGTGGTGCTGGTGCACGTAACGAATGCCCAGATGGATCGAATGGTTGTACGGCAGGAGATTTTATTGCAGATACTGGAGCAGACCCAAACTTAAGTGATGGGTGTGTAGTAACTCCAAATCCTTTTCCTCCTTTAGCAAATTGTAGTGGTCATGATCTCACCGGTTGTCCTTCTCCTTGTGGAGCTCCTTATGCTACTGCGGTCACTGCTGAAAATGTGATGAGTTATAACCAAATTCCAATAATTACAGGTGCGGGTGCGGGAACTTGTCAGACTTGTCGATCTATATTTTCTGATTGTCAAAAGGCAAAAATGGTAGATGCTTTACTATGTAGTCGTAACACACTTTGTGATCGAAGCGTAGCAACCGATCTAGTTGGTGGTGCAGCAAGTGCTATTGTTGAAATATGTTTAGGAGATCCTGCTCCAACATTTAACGCTTCTAGTACTTGCTATAGTTGGTATGACGGTCTTGGTTCCAACGCAGGATTGTTGACCTCAGGAGCATCATCTTTTACACCCTCATTAGGAACAGGTGTCGGAGCATTAAATAATATGGTCGCAGGGACTTATGATTTTTATCTTGGTGATGCGAACGAATACAATCCGAATTGTCGAACACTTGTACAAGTTATCGTTTCGGATGGTGCGGGTGCGGGCGCTCCTACTACTATTGGAGATGGTGCGACTTTATTTACAGTGACCAATACTACTTTTTCTACAGGTTCTTCAAATCAAATTGGTTACCTATTTACGGCGACAGATCCTGCTACTATTGCTAATCCTACTACTGTGATTGGAGCTGCTACAACTGCTACAGGAACTATGCTAACGAGTACAGATCAAATTATTCAATCGGTTGATGGAGATTTAAATAACTATACGTTGGATTGTGAAACGCTTGGTGGAGGAACTTATTATTTAACACCTTTTGTGGCTTATGGAGAAGCTTCTCCATCTTGTACTGCATTGGGTACGGGTAATGATGTAAATTTCGGTGCTAACAATATAGGAGGTGCTTTGTCAGCTGGAGTAGGTCCAGTAACTTGTACTCCAATTGGATTGACCTTGGTAGATTTTGAACTAGAACTGGAAATAACCAGCTGTGAATCTACGGGAGCTGATTTCTATCTTAATCTCCGTGATCCTGCTACTTCTGGTTGTAATAGTGTTTCGTTTGGTGGAGGTATACCAATCATTACTTGTGCGGTAGGAAGTACATTTACCTTTGATATGGCTGCAATTAATGCAGTCATTCCAGGATTTGATCCATTAACAGACGCGTTTTGCGTTAGTGCCATCAATACAACATTGGGAGCAAACAGTCCTGGATTAACCTACGCGCTTACATTGAACGCGACTTATAGTGGAAGTACTGGTTTTGATGTTTGGGATGATAATGGAAGTCCAACATTAGCGACAGATCCAGATTGTATTTTAGGAAGTCCAGTTGTTATTAGTTGTTTAATTCCAACACCTGTTGAGCTTTTAGCTTTTACAGGACAGATAGACAAAGGAATAGTTACCTTAGATTGGAAAACTATCTCAGAACAAGATAACGACTACTTTACGTTAGAACGTTCAGCAGATGGTCGAAATTTTACACCACTTGCAAAAGTCAACGGTAATGGAACAACCTTGGAAACTCAACAGTACCAATATCTAGATAAAGAACCAATGTTTGGATTAAATTATTATCGGCTTCAACAAACAGATTATGATGGAACCAATGAGTTTGTGGGAGATATAGTTGTGGTTGATAGAGATAAACTTTCTACTGAAATTCAGGTCGAACCTAATCCAATTAAATCTGGTGTTCTGACGATTTCTTCAACGATGGAAACTCGTGGTGATTTGGCCATTGAAATTTATAGTATGAACGGAACCTTGATGTATAAGCAGCAAACCAACGTTGATCGTGGATTTAATCGCTTGAGTTTTGAAGTTGATGATTTACCAAGTGGGGTTTATTTGCTAAAGACTATTAAAGATCAAGCGATCTTTACCGAAAAATTTGTAAAAACAGAGTAAAGACTTGACGTTTAATTTTTTTATATAAAAACCCTATTTGGAATCTTAACGCCAAATAGGGTTTTGTTTTTTATGAAAAAAATGATCCGTTAAACCATGGACTTCGGCTTCACCCAAGCAGTAAACTCAGCCTCTGTCAAATACCCCAGTTTCACCGCTGCAGCTTTCAATGTCGTACCTTCTTTGTATGCCTTCTTTGCAATCGTTGCTGCCTTATCGTATCCGATTTTAGTATTTAGTGCAGTTACGAGCATTAGAGAGTTTTGTAGTTTTTCTTCGATTACTTCGTAGTTAGGTTCAATTCCTTGAGCGCAATTTTTATCAAAACTACGGCAAGCATCGCCGATCAATCGTGCGCTAAATAAGAAATTAAAAATCATCATGGGCTTAAAAACATTTAGTTCAAAATGCCCTGTCGCTCCACCGATATTAATGGCTACATCGTTACCCAATACCTGTGCACAAGCCATTGTTAATGCTTCTGACTGTGTTGGATTTACTTTTCCTGGCATGATCGAAGAACCAGGTTCGTTCGCTGGAATAATCAATTCTCCGATTCCACAACGAGGACCAGAAGCCAACATTCGAACATCGTTACCAATTTTATTCAAGGCAACTGCTGCGGTCTTTAAGGCACCGTGTGCTTCTACGATCGCATCGTGTGCGGCCAGTGCAGCAAATTTATTTTTAGCGGTTACAAAAGGCAATTTGGTCAATTTTGCGATATGTTTTGCTACTAGTTTATCGTATCCTTTTGGTGTGTTCAATCCGGTACCTACTGCGGTACCACCGAGTGCCAATTCAGATAAATGCTTCAACGTATTTTTGATCGCTGTCATGGCATGATCCAATTGTGCTACGTAGCCAGAGAGTTCTTGTCCTACGGTAACGGGAGTAGCATCCATAAAATGCGTACGACCAATTTTAACTACGTTTTTATAAGCCTTTGCTTTTTTATTGAGGGTGTCATGGAGTGCTTTCATTCCCGGTAAGGTGTTCTCGATGATCATCTTATAAGCTGCGATATGCATGGCGGTAGGAAAAGTATCGTTGGAGGATTGCGACTTGTTTACATCATCGTTTGGGTGTAAAAACTTTTTTGCGTCTGTCAGTTTTCCACCTTTTACCACATGACCACGGTTGGCGATCACTTCGTTGACGTTCATATTGGATTGTGTTCCAGAACCTGTTTGCCAAACTACGAGTGGAAACTGATCGTCTAATTTTCCAGCAGTAATTTCGTCGCAAATTTTTCCGATCAAGGTTGCTTTATTTTTAGGTAATCCACCGAGTTCTGCGTTTGTTTTAGCAGCTGCTTTTTTTAGAATAGCAAAAGCACGAATAACTTCGATAGGCATTTTTTGACCACCGATTTTAAAGTTTTCTACCGAGCGTTGTGTTTGTGCGCCCCAGTATTTATCTGCGGGAACTTTTACGTAACCGATGCTGTCTTTTTCTTTTCTGAATTTCATGTGATAGTTAAGTTATTTGATCAATAATTATTTAGGCAAAGATACTATTTTTGTTTATAAGCAGATAATCTTATATTTGCACCTATTACTTTGAATATCTTATAATTACAGAGAGATAAATATTTTATAACATAGTTTTTTCATTGTTTAAAGTTAATGTGAAAAATCTACCTAAATTTATTGAATAATGGCTTTTAAACTTCCAGATTTACCTTATGAGTACGATGCGCTACAGCCGCATATTGATAAGCGTACGATGACGATTCACCACACCAAGCACCATGCTGGTTACACTAGAAAATTAAATGCAGCGATCGAAGGAACAGATCTTGCAAAAAAATCCATTGAGGATATTTTAAAGAAAGCTTCTAAGCACGGTGATGCAGTACGTAATAATGCCGGTGGATTCTACAACCATTCTCTTTTTTG
This sequence comes from Saprospiraceae bacterium, assembly GCA_023300665.1. Classification (GTDB taxonomy): domain Bacteria; phylum Bacteroidota; class Bacteroidia; order Chitinophagales; family Saprospiraceae; genus JALZUU01. The sequence continues at coordinate 5,427 of JALZUU010000566.1, forward strand.
GAGAACGATGGGACCAAATGAAGGTGGAGAACCTAAGGGTAAACTAGCTAAAGCAATCAAAGATTCTTTTGGTTCTTTTGAAAAATTTAAAGAGAAATTTTCTGCTGCTGCAAAAACACGATTTGGCTCTGGTTGGGCTTGGTTATGTGTAGGAAGAAGTGGTAAACTATTCGTTACTTCTACTCCTAATCAAGATAATCCATTGATGGATTGTGCTCCTAAAAAAGGAAACCCAATTCTTGGATTAGATGTTTGGGAACACGCTTATTATCTAAAATACCAAAACAAACGTCCAGATTACGTAGAAGCATTTTTCAGCGTTGCGAACTGGTCTGTAGTATCTAGAGAATATACGAAAGCATTGAAAAAATAATTCTTTTCTTAAGAATACAATAGCGTAAACGCTTTACACCCATAAAACTTCGTGTTTTATGGGTGTTTTTTTACAAACCTCCTTTTTTAACATATTGGGCAGAACAATTACCTTCATATTGCGTTAAAACGAGAACAACCATGCATAATCTAACCTTTTTTGA
>JALZUU010000567.1 GCA_023300665.1 Saprospiraceae bacterium
AAATTTGCATCGTTCTGATAACCAAGCACTTATCTTCGTCTCTTTTGAGAAACTCTAAACAGCTTCAGTATTTATTTTTGTTAAACGCTTTTTCAAAGATAAGCAAATTTACTTGCGCTTGGCTGTACTAGCTTTTACTTTCTTTCCTTGTACGCCTTGACGTAAGAAAGTTCCCCAAGTCAGATTGTCGCCACCCGCTTTATGTGCTTTGGCTTTTTCGATTACCATATTCGCCGCATTTTCAACGACCCACTCAAAATTGGCTTCACCAACAGAGGTAAGTTCGGCATCTGGGGCTGGGTTACAAAAATCAATGGCATAAGGAATACCATCTCTGATCGCTAATTCAACCGTATTAAAGTCATATCCTAAAGAATGGTTGATTTTTAAGACGATATCCGTCATCTTTTTAAGCATCTTTTTTTCAATTGGCTTAGGATCAAGTACGTAGCGTAGATGATGCGGATTTCGCGGCTCATATTCCATAAAGTGGATGTATTTCCCACCAAGACAATAGATTCGATAGTATGCTTCAAATTTAATTTCTTCTTGTAGCATCATCACCAACTGTCCAGTTTCATTGTGTGATTTCCAAAGATCTTCTCGGTTTTCTAATTTATAAACATTCTTCCAACCACCACCAGAAAAGGGTTTCATGTATGCTGGAAATCCTCCGATATAATCAAATATTTTTTCCCAATCTAGGGGATATTTCATATTCCGAAAGGAGTTAGTAGTAGTATCCGAAGGCAGCTCATTAGAAGGTAAGAGTACCGTCTTAGGAACTGGAACACCTATTTTTTCCATCAAACAATTATTAAAAAATTTCTCATCGGCACTCCACCAAAAAGGATTATTTAATACCGCCGTTCCGTTAAGTGCTGCATTTTTTAGGTAAGATCGATAATAGGGTACGTCCTGTGAAATTCGATCAATAATGACCGCATAGCCTGTATCTTCTCCTTGCATTAATTCTTCAGCGTGCAATAGCTCGGCTTTTATCCCCGCAACTTTTTTACTATTTACACGATCTACAAATGCTTGTGGAAAAGTATTTTCTTGTCCGAATAAGATTCCTATTTTTTTCATATATGGATTTTTTTTTGATAGTTCAGTAGTTTTTAATTGTGGAATGAGTGAATGATAAATTTTGCTTGTTAGCCTGTTTGCTTGTTAGCTAGTTGGCTTCCCTCACTCGCAAATTGCGTTAGAGGGAAGCTAACTAGCTAACTGGCCAACCAGCCAACTAGCAAAAAATTATCATCCTACTTCTAAGCGTGAATAGTACTTAAATAATGTGGAAACATTTCGCGCCAAACCGGCCAATCATGTTCTCGTTCGGGACGCAAATCCAACCAATGATCCATTCCTTTTTCTTTTAGGATACCTGATAATTTTAGATTAGCATCTTTACAAATATCCCAATCAGAAGTACCTAGAATAATTTTCATTTTATATAAATCATCATTTTGCAAACCAGGTAAATAATCTACTGGATTATTGTAATATACATTATCATTATAAAAACCATCTAGAAAAGTCTTGATATCAAACGCGCCACTCATCGTAAATAAATGGCTGACTAAATCAGGATGTCGAAAAGCAAAATTAGCAGCGTGGTAGCCACCAAAACTAGCACCAGAAACAACAACTTTTCCTACTCCAGTATTCCAACGGATTTTTTCAACAATCTCCTCTTTTACCATTTTATCATACCAGATATGATTTTCCACTCGCTTAGCAGGATGAACTCCTTTGTTATACCAACTATGTTTGTCAATACTGTCTGGACAATAAATCTGTATCAATCCTTCATCGATAAACCATTTAGCGGATTCAATTAATTTAAAATCCTTACTCTCGTGATATCGTCCCATGGTACTCGGAAACACAATCACTGGATACCCACGATGACCAAATCGCAACATCTCAAAATCCATACTTAACGCTGGGGAATACCATTTCAAATAATCTTCCTGCATAGTTTGTTCATTTCGTTTTTAGTTGAAGTCGTTTGTTGGTAAAGATAAAATTATCCATTAAAAATTCTTATTAATTTGCGGGTGAATTCTATATTTTTAAAATAACTTATTATACGTATGAATTTTATTACTAGCATGATAAAATATTTTCGGAGTTGGTTTAGCAAAAAACCAGCACCAATTACTATAATAACAAAAAAGGTTTTTTCTAAACATTTAGATCGAAAAGTAACCGTCGATTTATATCTCCCACCTAATTTTTCTACTACAGAAATGGATTATCCAGTCTTGTTTTTGCATGACGGCCAAGACTTAGAAAGGATGGATTTTACGAATCTGCTCTCTTCCTCCTATCAAGAAAAAGCGCTAGACTTTCATATAGTCGTAGGAATCGTAGCTGGAGATCGTATGCAGGAATATGGAACAGGTTCGATGGAGGATTATGCGGGCCGTGGCAATCGTTCTGCACAACATAATGCGTTTATCTTAAAAGAATTATTGCCATTATTACAAAAAGAGTATCGCGCAAAAACTGAAGACCATCAGCATAGTGCAGCCGGGTTTTCATTGGGTGGTTTGGCCGCCATTTATTTGGCTTGGGAACATTCAAAATTCTTTCGTTCCGTTGGCGTTTTCTCTGGTTCTCTTTGGTGGCGATCAATGCCATATGATGAGCAATATCCAGATGCTAATTTGATTATGCATCGGTTGATTGACACTAGCACGAAACGTCCCAATTTAAAATTATGGTTTCAGGCTGGAACTCAAGATGAAACCTCTGACCGAAATCAAAATGGCGTTATTGATGCCATCGATGATACTTTATTTTTAATTAGAATTTTAAAAAATATTGGGTATACCGACGACGAGGTAAAATATCTAGAAATAGAAGATGGTCGGCACGAACCAGCTACCTGGGCCATAGCAATGCCCGATTTTTTACATTGGATTGGAAGAAAATAATAGTTGATCCGAGTTAGAAACTGAAAATAAATTAATCGTTTTTTGCTTTCTTTAACTTCGATTGAAGGAGACCAATAGCCGATTCCAAAATAGATATCATGCTACATTAAGATCTAACGATAGACGATCAAACAAGTCTTTCCTTTTTCTGAAGGTTGATCTGTCTTAGATTTGAGAGTGATGGTAAAATTATTTGCGTTGGGTATAAAATCAATTGGAATGAGTCCGTTTCTTTTTGTTGTCTGATCGATCGTTCCCATATCTACAGTACGTTGATCTACTTCTGCCCACAATTGATAATAATGATTCATAGGAGGTTGAGGTAAGCTGACTGGATCGAGGGTGGTTCGTTTTTCTTTTGAATTATAATAAATAACTACTTCGGCTTCCGGCATTACACCTACCCCTTTCATATTCATTTTCTGAGTTACCTCATCTTTTAAAAAAAGATTGTCCATACTCGTAGCCTGCATTTGCGACACGACGATTTGATGTTGTTCTTTAAGTTCAGAAAATTCTTGTTGAATTTCAGCCAAAGCCGATGCTTCGCTTGCTTGCTTTTGATAAAAATAAATAGACAATCCTGCAAAGAATAGAATAGAAATACTTGCCAAAGCCGTCAACAAACGAGTATGACTATGTACTTCTTCTAGCTGTTCCTCTTTTTCTTTTTGTTGTAATTGACCAAACTTAGTCTCTACAGATAAGCAACGTTCACGTGCTTTGCCTGTTAGGGTATCACATTTGGGCATTGAAAATTCTTTGCAATGGTCTTCAGGAGAAGAAATATCATGAAGTCCAGTATAATGCTCCATACAAGAACGCAATCGTTGTACTTTTTCGTGAACCTCAGGATAAGCAACCATATAACCCTCTATTTCTACACGCTCTTCTTCAGAGAGTAATCCCAGAACATATTGTTCTAGAATCCCGGATTGTATTATTTTTTCTGAGTTTATCATATTTTGCAAATAGTTGCTACCACTTAAAACAGAAGGGTTCCGATAATTGTTTTGAAAATATTGTATATAATTGAAAAGATGGATCAAAATGCTAAAATTGACATAATAGCGTTAAATAAATCATAGCATTAAAACTTTTTCTATCTTATACTGTAAAGTTATTTATTCACATACCAAAATGCATTCCATGAAATTTATATTTAGCTTATTACTCGCAACATTCACCTTTTGCGCATCAGTCTATAGCCAAGAGACCCCTCCTCCTCCTCAAGTAGGGATGACAAATCAAATTATGGGCCGTATTCTGAAAGAAAAAGTTGAACACATGGAAGGTGTTCCTGGTAATTGGCAAATGCTTTATCAAGATAGACTGGTCTTTATTTTGACAGACGAAACCAATAATCGGATGCGGATTTTCACTCCATTCATTGAAATTGATTCCTTACAAGCAGGAGAAGCAGACAAACTATTAGAAGCCAACTTTCATTCTGCTCTTGATGCAAAATATTGTTTTTTTGAAGGTCTGGCAATGAGCGTTTATACCCACCCACTTCGAGAACTTACGAAAGAACAATTCGAAGATGCACTACTCCAAGTGGTTACCCTTGCACATACCTTTAGAGGGAGTTTCTCCAGCACAGATCTAATATTTTCTCCCGGTATAGAAAAACCAGAAGAACCTACCGAAGAAGAAATAGAAAAAGAGAAGCGATTAAATAAAAAGCCGGGGAAAGGGAAAAGTTGATGGTTTGATGTGCGGATTTTTTGGTGTGCGGATTGGTTAATTAGTAGCCTCCTATGATAGCAGGCTACTAATTAACTAATCCAACTAGATATTCTCAAACGCCTGTTCCAAATCTTCGATCAGGTCGTCCACATTTTCAATACCAATACTAAGGCGAATCAATGAATCCGTCAAGCCTACTTTCATTCTTTCCTTTTTAGGAATAGATCCATGCGTCATCGTCGCAGGATGTCCAATCAATGATTCCACCCCACCCAATGATTCTGCCAGAGCAAAAAGCTTGGTACTCTTAAGTACTTTATTAGCCGTCTTAATATTATCGTTTTCAAAATCAAAAGAAACCATCGCACCATAATTGCGCATCTGCTCCGTCGCAATATTGTGATTAGGATGGTCTTTAAATCCCGGATAATAGACCTTTCCAACTTTTGGATGCTTTGTCAAATATTTTGCGATACGCTTAGCATTCCGACAGGCTTGTTCTACTCGTACATGCAAAGTCTTAATTCCTCGAAGGGTTAAAAAACAATCTTGAGGACCTGGTACAGCACCTGCTGCATTTTGAATAAAATGTAAACGATCTGCTAGTTTTTTAGTTTTTACCACAACCGCTCCTAAGATCACATCCGAGTGACCACCAAGATATTTGGTCGCAGAATGTAAAACCATATGAGCACCAAGATCTAAAGGATTTTGTAAATAAGGAGAAGCAAAGGTATTGTCTACACAAACTAAAATTTTTTTCCTTTTAGCAATCTGACAAATTTTCTTGATGTCAACAATATTCAACATTGGATTGGTCGGTGTTTCCAACCAAATCAGTTTTGTCTTTTTGGTGATATGCCTTTCAATAGTTGCAGCATTCTGCATATCAACAAACTTACCTTTCAACCCAAACGGTTCATATATTTGGGTAATCAACCGATAAGAACCTCCATATAAATCATTGGTAGACAAAATCTCATCGCCTGGCTCAAACAGTCTCATCACCGCATCCATCGCCGCCATCCCACTCGCAAAGCAAATTCCATATTTACCGTTTTCAAGCGCTGCCAAACTATTTTCTAATGCCGTTCGTGTAGGGTTTTTAGTCCGAGCATATTCATATCCTTTGTGGTCGCCTGGAGCCGCTTGTACATAAGTCGACGTCTGATAAATAGGGGTCATAATCGCACCCGTAGATGGATCAGGCTCGACACCTGCATGGATAGCTTTTGTTCCAAATTTCATTTTAATTTAATTATAAAAGTTAGAGAAGTTGTGCACAAGAAAACGAAAGCACAAATATAAAAGATAATGATAAGCTTGACATTAATTATCTGTCTTTTATTGTCCACATAGAAAGATTAAACATTCTACTTTTTCATGATCTAGAAATTGAGTTACTTTGAATAAAAAACATTGACGTTTACTCCTTTTAATATTCTTTACGAAGACACGGACTTTATTGCCATCCATAAACCTTCTGGTATTCTCGTACATCGTACGCGAATCAGTGAAGACACAGTTTTTGTTTTACAATTATTAAGAGATCAATTAGGATATCATATCTATCCAGTCCACCGCTTAGATCGGATGACTTCAGGAGTATTAATTTTTGCAAAAACAAAAACTGCTGCGGGTAGCCTTTCTGAATTATTTAGAGAACAAGCAATTACCAAAACTTATCTCGCCGTAGTACGAGGACATCTTTCTCCATCCGGAACTATAGACTACCCATTAGCTCGTTCCTCTGAACATCAAAAGCAACCAGCCATCAGCGATTACCAAACCCTCGATCAAACAGAAATTCCACACGCCATCAGTCGCTACCCTACTTCCAGATATTCTTTGGTAAAAGTACTTCCAAAAACGGGACGCTTCCACCAAATCAGGCGGCACTTTGCACATCTGCGACACCCAGTCATCGGTGATCGTCCTCATGGTGATTGTAAACACAATAAATACCTGAGGGAAAAACTCGGAATTGAAGGAATGCTTTTACATGCTATCTCTTTTTCTTTCGTACATCCACATACCCTAAACAGGGTAATTATTCACGCTAAACCTGATTTATTTTTTACAAATGCCCTAAAAACGCTAAATCTGAACATACCAGAAGACTTTAATCCCACTTTTATCTAAAATTCTTTTTACCTTTGAGTAGAAATTCTGGCCCTTCCCCAATCCTTTCTTTTACGGCTAAGTAAGAATCTTTTGCTTCCGACCTTTATGAGGTTATTTATCAAATACTTTGTTATACTAAAACTTACACTTATGTTTTTCAGAAAATTAGATTTTCAGAAATTTACTGGCATTATGGTGCTATTCTTTTTAATGTTTAGCAACCTTGTCTCTGCTCAGTTTACCAATTATCAAGGCTATGCTACCACCAGAGGTTTAACCAATGCTACCGATCAAACCGTTTGGGCCAATGCTGGAAATGGTCTTTTACATTATGATCTTAACGGTGATTTAATTGAAATCATCAGTCGAACAGATAATGGAAATTTAGAAACACCGACAAGTATGGGTACTGCTATAACGGTTGCTCCCAACGGAGATGTCTGGACCGCAAGTGGTTACGGACCTGTTCGGCATTATGACGGAGATACTTGGACTACTTTTGACAGCAATAACACGCCAGAAATTTTTCAAAACAGTTCTATCAATCTCATTGAAGCTGGACCAGATGGTACGATTTACGCCATTACCTTTTCAGATATTTCGGTTTATCGTAACGGCGGATGGGAAAATTTCAATCTCGGTGTTTTTTCAAATGGTATGAGCGCTGCTGGCTTTAGCCCAAGTGGTGATCTTACTTTAGCACTGGGTCGTGGACTGGCAACTTGGACGCCAGAATTTGGTATTCAATTTATTGTAGGAGATGAAGATAGTAATGCACCAGCTATTTATGATTTTCAATATTTAGAAAATGGAGATCTTTATTACTCCGCTTCGGGTGGAGAAATTTATCGTATTCCAAATGGAAGTAATAATTCTATTTTGATCGCTACAGCAGATGAGTTTTTTCCTCGATTAGCTGTGGAAAGCGATGGCACTATTTGGGTCGGAACTTTTGCACAAGGTAGTAATCTTGTACAGCGTTGGACTGGAAATAGCTGGATTACTTATACACAAAGCAACAGTACGGTTACCACGAGCGCAGTTAGCGACATCATCGTTGATGCCAACGATAATATCTACGTAAGTCAAGGATTCTTTACAGATGATGAAGGGTTACAACGTTTTAATGGTAATAATTGGGAACTTAAATACGAAGGATTCATCGCACGTGGAAACAGTAGCCTTGAACAAGATTTTGATACAGCGGGCAATCTCTACACCATCGGAGGAAGACAATTAAT
>JALZUU010000568.1 GCA_023300665.1 Saprospiraceae bacterium
GGTGTCAATAAGGCACTGGCCAAAGGCTTGCATAAACGTCATGCTAAAATCACGACCATTATTCATCCACTAGCAGATGGAGGAGATGGCACCTTGGCGGTGTTGAGTCAAGCTCTAAATATTCCTTTTACCCATCAATCGACCATCGATCCATTAGGTCGTCCAATCACGGCTCCATGTTTAAAAGATGGCAACACGGCTTATTTTGAATTAGCGGTTGCCTCTGGAATTTCTTTATTAGAAAAAAAAGAACGAGATCCATTACGTACCACCACCCTCGGTACCGGACGTATGATGCGAGCTGCCTTAGATAGTGGTACAGATAATTTAGTGCTCGGTCTGGGTGGCAGTTGTACAACGGATGCAGGACTGGGAATTGCTTACGAACTTGGTGTTCGATTTTTTGATAAAAATAAAAAAGTATTAATTCCATCCGGAGGAAATTTATTGGAAATAACTAGTATAGAAACCAGTAAAGCGGTAGAGATCAAAAATTTTAAAATTCTTTCTGATGTATCTAATCCACTTTATGGTCTGAATGGTGCAGCCCATATTTTTGCTCGTCAAAAAGGAGCGACAGAAGATGAGATTCATTTGCTTGATCGCGGTCTACGTCAGGTGTCTAGTTTAATCGAAATGCATACTGGAGTACCTATTTTTAATCTAAAGGGAGGCGGTGCTGCTGGAGGAATCGCAGCAGGATTAGCCGGATTATTCAACGCAGAAATCACGAATGGATTTGAATTTATTAAAAATAAAACCCTTCTAGAAAAACAAATTGCACAAGCAGATCTAGTGATTACAGGAGAAGGTCAACTAGATAAAACATCCTTGGATGGAAAAGTAGTTGGTGGAGTAGCGGCACTTTGTCGAAAATATCAAAAACCATTGATCGCTGTGGTTGGTGGATCAAAATTATCTGTACTGGAAAAAGATGCTTTAGGTTTACAAGAAGTCCATACGGTGTTAGAAAAAGCAGGGTCAGTAGATCGCGCTATTCAAACAGCTGAACATTATTTAGAACAAATTGGATCAGAAATCTCATGGTTTAGTTTTTGAATTTAGAGAATTTTTACTCTCTGTATTTTTCCTTAATTTTTTTTTTAAAAAAAACTATTTTAGAAAAAAAAGTATTCTATAGGGTCGCTTTTTATGTTTATAATACTTACATTTATATTTTTGAGTAAATTATTAGACCCATCCAAACGATACCTTCCCTTACAAATCTAACAGGCTTTTAATACTTTCTATTATTTTGTATTCCTACTAAAATAAATAGAAAGCAATGTCAGTATTTTTAATTTAGAACCTACAATTTTGCTGAAAAAATCACTGTGTATGCAGTGGACTTATAGGTGCAATCCGATATGATGTCGTGGCTGCTTACCTAGCCTCTATACTATTTCATATAACCTTAAAAAATACAGATGGCATCTATTCAACCCCACACTGGGACATTGGGTGTGCGACTGGCGAAGCATCTACTGCGTCGTTCGTCTTACCGTTATACACCTACGGCGATTGATAACCTGGCTGGTATGTCTGTTACCAATGCGGTCAACAGTCTTTTCAATCCCTATATTTTAGATATGGACGAACCACTCGACTTTGTATCTGGACAACCCTTTATCAATTCTGGAGAAAATTTTTCCCCACCTGAAGGTCTTGAGGATTTTGAAAAGCGACGGAATGTGACTGCCTGGTGGCTTCGCGAAGCAGAAAAAAATCCGGGAATTCAACATCGGATGACTTTCTTTTTACATAGTGTTTTTGTGATATCTACTGCAGCAGTAACACCTTATCAGTATTTTGATTATTTAGATTTATTGTCTTTTTATGCCACTGGAAATTATAAAATCTTGGCAAAAAAAATAACAATTGACACCGCCATGCTTCGTTATCTCAACGGAGACGATAATGTAAGAGAGAGTCCTAACGAAAACTATGCAAGAGAATTTTTTGAACTATTTACGATAGGTAAAGGTCCTCAAATTGGATCTGGTAATTATACCAACTATACAGAAGCAGATATTGTAACAGCCGCTCGAGTACTAACAGGCTGGGAGAAAACTTGGACCCGACCTTTAGGTGGGAATGAAGCGTATCGTGATTCGGATACAGGAATTACTCGCGGACGTCCTAATTTTTTGGAACATGATCTTGATGATAAAACATTTACTTCCGCTTTTAATAATACAACTATTCTAGCGGCGGTGGATGAAGCAGATATGTTTCGAGAGTTAGATGATTTTGTAGAAATGATTTTTGCGCAACCTGAAACAGCAAAGAATATTTGTCGAAAATTGTATCGATATTTTGTCCATCATAATATTACGGAAGAAATTGAGTTGGATATTATCACACCGCTATCACAGACATTGATTGGAGATGATTATGACTTAGAGCCAACGATCAAGCAATTACTTTTTTCTCAACATTTTTATGATCAAGGAGATGGTGATACTACAGATGATGTGATTGGCGGAATTATAAAGTCACCGATGGAAAATTGGATTCAAGCAGCCACTTTTTTTAACATTCAGGTTCCAGATCCAGTAACAGAGGGAAGAGATCATTATTTAAAATGGTATTGGGAATCTGTTGCCTTGGTACTACACGAAGGAGCTGGGATGACCTTTTTTCGGCCTGAAAATGTAGCTGGATACCCTGCGTATTATCAGGCGCCGGGGTATGATAAAAATTGGTTTGGAGGGAGTACTTTGATTACTAGATATAAGTTGCCAGAAATATTATTGAGAGGAAGAAGAGTGTTAGCGGAAGGAGATAGTAGAGCAGTGCCTTTGGATATTGTGCGTTTCATTCAAAATAGTGGAGTAGTCTCCGATCCGGCGAATGGAGCTGAAATAGTAGACAATTTGATTGGTTATTTATTTGCGGAAACACCATTAACTGCTCGACGTGATTATCTTTTGAATGAAGTATTCTTAGATGATCTATCTTTGATTAACTGGCAGTTTGAATGGCAGGCCTATGAAAATACGGGGAATGCTGACAATGTAAAAATTCCTTTGGAGCGTTTGTTTACCGCGCTTATTTCCTCACAAGAATTTCAAAATAATTAAAAATGAAAAGAAGAAAATTTCTCAACAATATAACGAAATTATCCGCTGCTCCATTATTATTAAACGGGATGTCATTACGGACTTTTGCTTCCCCTAGTTTTTTGCCATCGAACTGTCAAGAAATTAGTGATCGAGTCATGGTAATCATTTTTCTAAAAGGAGGAAATGATGGATTAAATACGATCATTCCAATTGATCAATATAGTCGATATGCAAATTTGCGTCCTGATATCCGAATCCATGCAGACAATTATATCAACCTTGATAGCACGCTGCCGATAGAAGATCAAGTAGGATTGAATCCTGCCATGACTTCCTTTAAAGCAATGTATGATGCTGGTCAAGCTAGTTTAATTCAATCCGTAGGATATCCTGAATTTAATCGATCTCATTTTAAATCTACTGATTTATGGTTGACAGGAGGAGACGGTACTTCAGCTAATTTTAATATTAATAGTGGTTGGATGGGACGTTATCTCAGCACCGCTTTTCCTGGTGCTTTTAATGGACCAACGCCAGCATATCCAGATCCGATGGGTATTCAATTAGGAGACTCAAAACCTTCGCTTGGATTTTATGATCATGGAAATGAATATATTGGAATAAATCTAAGTAATCAAAATCCAGGCAGTCTATTCGGGTTATTAAATGGTATTGGAACAGCTGCGCACGGAAGTATTCCTGTTTCTAATTATGGAGATAATATAGATTATATCATGGGGGTCGAAAATACAACGAATGCTTATGGTGGTAAGATTTCAGATGTATATAATATTGGTGCTAATTCAGCAACCGTTTATCCAGATAGCAATTTGGCCAATCAATTAAGAACCGTCGCATGCCTCTTAAATGGAGGTAGTAAGACAAAGTTGTTTTTAGTTCATAAATCGGGATTTGATACCCATGCAGATCAAGTACAAGGAGGTAGTACAAACTTAGGAAGTCACGCTGATTTATTGACAGATATATTTGATTCGGTCAAAGCATTTACGGAAGATTTGACCAACCTTGGTTTGGAACAAAATGTCTTGACGGCCACCTTTTCTGAGTTCGGTCGTCGGATTACACAAAATGGAAGCTTGGGAACTGATCATGGGAATTTTGCTCCCGTCTTTTTATTTGGTTCTGGTGTAGCTCCGGGCGTACGAGGTACTAATATTAATATTGATCCAACCATCTTAGATATTGCAGGTAATTTACCTGCTTCTGCTTTACAACACGATTATCGTTCTATTTGGAAAACCCTATTGCAAGACTGGTTGGGAGCAGGCGATGATATACTGAATGGTGCTAGGTTTGGTGATTTTAATAAAATTGTGGGACTCGTAACACCAGGCTTGATTGTACCACCAGAATGCTATAATGTGGCGTCGGCATTGCCTGTAGAATTTTCTGAATTTACAGCGGAGTATTTAGTAAATGAAAAACAAGTAGCGTTGTTGTGGAAAACAGAAATAGAAACTAACCATTCTCATTTTATAGTACAACGATCCACAGATAGTCAAACTTTCGAAGACATTGAGCTCGTAGACAGTGTCGGAGAATCGAACACCACTCAAAAATATGAAACAATAGATGATCAACCGCTGCCAGGAATTTCCTATTATCGAATTAAGTCTATAGATCGGGATGATAATTTTGAATATACCGAAGTACGGTCGGTTTGTAATGAAGACGCTGCTAATGAGCATATAAAGCTATACCCAAATCCTGCTAAATACGATGTGAATTTAGTATTGACGACTGAGGAGATTTACGATGGTGTCATTCGAATTTTTGATTTCCGAGGTAAAAAGGTAAAAGAACGATCGGTTCACGTCGAAACAGGTTTTAATAAATTCAATTTAACGATTGAAGATTTGCCAAACGGAAATTATACCGTCACGCTAGTTAAAGGGCGTAGAAATATAGCAACGATGAAATTGATAGTGATTTAGAATAATTTTCTACCAGTTTTATGTTTGATGACCTGCAAAGGGGAGCAGTCAAAAGAACGATCAAAGGATGATTCGAATTTTTCGGGTCATTCCTTTGATCGTTTTTTTTTAGAATATTTTTCTTAACTTTCGTTCTTAAACAGCTTCAGAACAAATACCCTATGGATAAATTAAGATTATTATATCTCATTCCTATTATCTTATTAGCCACAATTCTATTGGCGACCGATTTTAGTAATAACGATGAAGCTAATACGACTTCGGCCGAAACAGCGGAACGCACAGGTGATTTTGATAAAATGATGTTAGCGCTTACACATCCTCGTTGCCTTAATTGTCATCCAAGCGATCATAAACCTAAACAAGGAATGGATCAACATCCTCACTATTTTGGAATAGCTCGTGGAGAAGCAGATCACGGATTTATCGCTACAAAATGTAATACTTGTCATCAAGATGAGAACGATGATTTTTCTGGAGTACCTGGTGCACCCCATTGGGGATTGGCTCCAAGTACGATGAATTGGGAAGGTTTATCTAAAACAGAAATCGCTACTTCGATGATGGATAGAACCCGGAACGGCGGGAAGTCACCCAATGAAATTCTTAAACATTTAACGGAAGATGCTTTAGTACTTTGGGCTTGGGATCCCGGTATTGATGTCGATGGAAATACCAGAGAAACGCCTCCAATTTCTAAAGAAGAATATATTGCTGCAGTGAAAGGATGGTTTGCAGGTGGTGCAGTGATTCCGCAAGAATAAAGCAAGCTCAAATAAAATAATTAATATTGATGAAAATATCATTTAACATAAACGGACAATCGCAATCGGTTGATATCGAAGATGGAAACACTCCTTTGCTATGGGTGGTACGAGATATACTGAATTTAAAAGGAACTAAATTTGGTTGTGGAAAAGCAGCTTGTGGTGCCTGTACCTTACATGTAGATGGCGAAGCAGTACGCTCTTGTTCTTACGCAGTAAAATTTGCTGAAGGAAAAAATGTCGTTACCATTGAAGGTCTCGGTACTAGAGAAAATCCTCATCCAGTACAGCAAGCATGGATAGAGCACGTAGTGCCACAGTGCGGCTATTGTCAACCAGGATTTATCATGGCCACCGCTGCCTTACTTTCTAAAAATCCAAATCCAACAGACGAAGACATTGATAATAATATTGTAAACGTTTGTCGATGTGCGACTTATACGCGTATGCGAAAGGCGATTCATCGAGCTGCGGAGTTGGGGCAGGAATGATGAGTGGTTTTTTGTAATTTTTTATAATTAATAATGTGATAATGAAAAATTAATAATGCCATCTATCATCTATCATGTTTTTAAAAAATTAAAAATTAAAAATTAAAAATTAAAAATTCAACGATTCAACGATTCAACAAGCGCAGCGATTCAACAAGCGCAGCGTTTCAACATCATAAAAAATGCGTAATAATAAAAAAACTTCCCGTCGTAAATTTTTGGTTCGCGGTGGTCTAGGAACTTTAGGCGTCTTAGCTATTGGCACCTATATTTTTAGAAATCCTATTCGTCGTAAAACTTTAGCTTTTTCAGAAACCTTGATTCCACCTTATAATGGTTCGGGAACAAAAGCTAATTTATGGTTTGAAATCACCAAAGAAAATAAAGTTGTTTTACATTCTTCGAAAGTAGAAATGGGGCAAGGAACCTTTACTGGATTGGCGCAGATGGTTGCCGACGAATTGGACGTAGCCATTGAACAAATAAAAGTTATCGGTGCAGCCACTGCCACTGGAATCGTAGATAACTTAAGCACCGGAGGAAGTTTATCTATTGCTTCTTTATGGATGCCATTACGAGAAATGGCTGCCACGATGCGTGAGATGGTTAAAGGAGAAGCAGCAAAAAAAATGGGCGTATCCATCGCAAATCTGTCTACCAAAGATGGCGTAGTTTCAGGTGGTGGGAAGACGATGACTTATGCAGAAGTAGCGACAGGTGTAACCGATTGGGAGGTGCCAAGTACGCCAGATTTAAGACCGATGAGTAGTTATAAGTATGTTGGAAAACCGGTTCCAAGAGTAGATTTAGAAGCCAAGGTTTTTGGTGATCCGATTTTTGGAATGGATGCAGAGATGCCAGATATGTTACACGCTTGTGTGATTCGGCCAGAGCATATTGGTTCGACTTTTAAATCGGCAGATACCAGTAAGGCAAAAAAAATGAACGGAGTGGTCAAGATTGTAGAAACACCAGATTGGGTAGGTGTTATTGCTGAAACTTTTCCTCAAGCATTGGCAGCGAAGCGAGCGATAAAAGTAGCATGGGACGTTCCAAAAAAATGGACTGAAGCAGAACTTAAGGAAATGTTGCAAGTCGGAAAAGGCAAACAAATGATTACCCAAAAAATAGGCGGAGCATTAGATCCAGAAGAAGACGGTGTGGTTTCTATGGATTTCTCAAGTCCGATTGGTGCGCATGCACAACTAGAACCCAACGGTGCCGTAGCGCATGTAGCGAATGGAAAAGCAACCATCATTCTTTCTACGCAAGTAGTAGGGATTACACAAAAGCAAGTGGCGAGTGCGTTGGGTTTTAAGAAAAAAAATGTCAACATT
>JALZUU010000569.1 GCA_023300665.1 Saprospiraceae bacterium
AAAATGAGCATCGCCCACATTATCAAGCACTTATCCTCACCTTTTGTGAACATTCTTAAACAGCTTCATCATCTAAGATCAAATAACGAAACGAATCAGTTATATGGAACCAACGCTTCTACGAAAAATTCTCATTAGCCTGATTGGAATTGGGATTATTGCACTTGGCGCATATGGAAAAGGAATACTTGCTTCCAAGAAAAAGCCAGCACCTGAGAAAGCAGCGCGTACGATTCCTGCTGTTTTTACCCAAAAAGTAAAAAATACCAGCACACCGATTGAAGTGACCGCGAGCGGAAATTTAGCGGCGCGAGATCGAATCGAAATTTTTTCCGAAGTACAAGGTATTTTTGAATTCAGTGCTCATCCATTTAAGCCAGGAATTAATTATCGGAACGGTGAAGTTTTATTACAACTCAACAGTGATGAATATCGTGCAAATCTTCGTGCCCAAAAAAGTACGCTCTATAACCAAATTGTAGCGACCCTTCCTGATCTAAGATTCGATTATGCAGATGCCTTCCAAAAATGGGAGAATTATGTTACTTCTTTTGATGTAGAAAAGCCCTTACAACCTTTACCAGAAATGACGTCTGATAAAGAAAAATTATTTATGGCAGGTCGGAATATTAATTCAACTTGGTTTACTGTTAAAAACGTCGAAGAACGATTGAGCAAGTATACGATTTATGCGCCGTTCGATGGTGTACTTACCGAAGCGGGATTGGATAAAGGCGTCTTAGTTCGGTCAGGACAAAAACTGGGTGAGTATATCAATCCAAGTATTTATGAATTAGAAGTGGCCGTAAATTCTAGTTATGTTGATTTGTTGAAAGTTGGAAATACCGTAACCCTCAATAATGTAGAACGAACCAATACTTGGAAGGGTAAGGTGAGTCGCCTAAATAGCTTAGTCGATCCAAATACCCAAACCATTCAAGCATTTATTCGGGTCAATGGTAGTGGACTAAGAGAAGGGATGTACCTCGAAGCAACTTTGACGGCTAAACAAGAAAACAATACTTTTGAGGTGACTCGTAAATTGATTGTTGAAAATAAAAAACTATTTGTCCTTGAAAATGATAAGCTGACTTTAACAGAAATTGAACCTGTTCATTTTACTGAAAAAACAGCGATAATTCGTGGTTTACCAGATGGGACGGAAATTTTAGAAAGAGTACTACCTGGGGCTTATGATGGAATGACGGTTAAGCGGTTTGAGGAAAAGTAGAGTGGAGGAATTGAACTGTATGAAAAAAGATTCTATTTTTTCTAAAAAACAAACCTAGTAAATTTAAAAATTACATATTTATTGTAGAAGCTGTCTAAAAATGAAGCACAATGGTTGCGGACAAGTCATTGATTGTCAATACTTCACAAATTTATCGGCACCATAGCTTTGGCTATGAACCTCAAAATTTGCATCGTCTTGACAATCAAGCACTTATCCTCACCTTTTGTGAACATTCTTAAACAGCTTCGTAATAAAAAACATAAATGAAAAATTTTCTATCTTTTTTTATAAAATATCCGGTAGCAGTTAACGTGATTATGTTTTCTGTGGCGATCTTCGGATATCTTGGTTTGCAACAAACCAAGTCTTCTTATTTTCCGTTGGATGATTCTAAACTTATTTTTATCAATATTGCCTATCCTGGTGCTTCGCCTGCGGAAATTGAAGAAGGAGTTGTTTTAAAAATAGAAGATAATTTACGAGGACTAGTGAGTATTGATCGAGTTACTTCTGCTTCTCAAGAAAACACGGCTACCATTACCGTAGAAATTGAAGAAGGAGCAGATATTGATATTATTTTAGCCAATGTAAAAAACGCGGTAGATCGAGTACCTTCCTTTCCAGTAGATATGGAACCTCCCGTTATTTCTAAGCAGGAGAACATCAACCGAGCCATCCAGTTTACCGTTAGTGGCGAAGGATTACCATTGGTAACCCTTAAAGAGGTAGCACGAAGAGTAGAAGATGATATCCGTGCGATTCCTAATATTTCTCAAGTAGTGTTGAGTGGTTTTCCATCAGAAGAAATTGAAATTGCCGTTCGAGAAAATGATCTACTCGCTTTTAATCTAACCTTTGCAGAAGTCGCTGCCGCCGTCCGAAATTCTAACCTAATCACTACGGGTGGAAACATTAAAACCGAAACAGAAGAGTATTTAATTCGTGCCAATAATCGTTCTTATTTTGGGGATGAGCTAGACTATATTGTGGTCAAAGCCAGTAATTCTGGACAAGTGGTACGTCTACGTGATGTAGCAACGGTGCAAGATAAATGGTCCGAAGTTCCTGATCGTATCAGTTTTAATGGAAATACAGCAGTTCAGATTGAGGTGAGTACCACAAACAATGAAGACTTATTATATGCGACGGAAAGGATCAAAGAATATATTAAGAAATTTAATGAAAAAAGTGATATCGTAAAGTTGAATGTCAGTGTTGATTCTTCGATCGCATTAAATAATAGACAGAATCTTCTGGTTGAAAATGGGGTAGTTGGAATTCTTTTAGTCTTATTGTTTTTATCTATTTTTCTAAAACCAAGTATTGCATTTTGGGTGGCGGTTGGACTTCCTTTCTCCTTTTTAGGTTTGTTTATTTTTGCTCCCAGTTTTATGACGATCAATGTTATTTCATTGTTTGGGATGATCATTGTGATTGGAATTTTAGTAGATGATGGGATTGTGATTGCCGAAAATATCTATGACCAATATGAGAGTGGTAAATCAAAGGTACAAGCGGCTATTGATGGAACGATGCAAGTAATGCCTCCGATTATTGCGGCTATTTTAACGACCGTTATCGCCTTTTCTACCTTTTTGTTTTTACCCGAACGATTGGGTTCTTTCTTTGGGCAGATTGCCAAAGTGGTAGGAATTATTTTATTGATTTCATTGATCGAAGCCTTTTTAATTTTACCTGCTCACTTAGCACATTCGCGCGCATTAGACCGAAAGACGAAACCCTTTATTTTAAATATTTGGGCAGATAAAATGATCGGTTGGATCCGAGACAATCTATATGTTCCTGTTTTACGATTTGTCTTAAATTATCAAATATTTGGTTTTGCAATTCCAATTGCTTTATTTTTAGTGACCTTAGGAGCGATGGAAGGAGGGATTATAAGATTTACTTTTTTTCCTACTGTTGCTTCTGATCGAATTGACATCAATCTAAAATTACCACAAGGAACGAGTGAAATAATTACTGATTCTTTGATTACCGTAATTGAAAATCATGTATGGGAAGTCAATAAAGAATTAAGCGGCGATGTCCCAGATAGTTTGGAATTGGTGCAAAATACGGTTCGTCGTTTAGGGCCAGGTTCTTCTACTGCTTCGCTGACGCTTAATTTATTACCAGGAGAAAATCGAGATATTCCTGCCTCTACGGTTTCTAAAGCGGTTCGAGAAAAAGTAGGGCCGATTTATGAAGCAGAAAGTCTCGTTTTTGGTTCAGGAAATGCGTTTGGTGGAAGTCCAGTTTCTGTTTCTTTGGTTGGAAATAATATCGGAGAACTTAAGCAAGCTAAAGAAGATTTAAAAGCAGCTTTTCGATCTAATCCCCGACTCGCGGATGTAACAGATAATGATCCGGCAGGAATCAAAGAAATAAAAATTAAATTAAAAGAAAATGCTTATCTCTTAGGACTCTCGCTTAATGGGGTAATGTCGCAAGTTCGATCTGGATTTTTTGGTGCTTCGGTACAACGGTTTCAACGAGGCAGAGATGAGATTCGCGTTTGGGTACGGTATGACCGCTCTAATCGTAGTAGTATAACTGATTTAGATAAAATGAGAATTGTTACGCCTTCGGGAGGTCGAGTACCTTTGGCAGAGATTGCTAACTACAAAATAGAAAGAGGAGATGTGGTGATCAATCATTTAGATGGTCGTCGAGAAATTCGGGTAGAAGCGGATTTGGCAAATGCTAAAGACTCCGCACCGGAAATTTTAGCCGATATTAAATCCTCCGTGATGCCAGAGATCACTGCTAAATATCCAACGGTAACTCCACTTTACGAAGGACAGAATCGAGGTTTTGCTAGAATTGGTGCTGCGTTAGGCAGGGTTTTACCCGTTATTTTAATTTTGATGTATGCGGTAATTGCGTTTGTTTTCCGTTCTTATGGACAGCCGCTTTTATTGTTTATCTTGATTCCATTCTGTTTTGTAGGTGTTGCTTGGGGACATTGGCTTCATGGGCAGAGTATCAATATTTTATCTGGATTGGGAATTGTCGCCTTGGTTGGAATTCTGGTCAACGACGGGTTGGTCTTGATTGAGAAATTTAACCTTTTACTCAAGAGTGGAATGCCCTATCATAAAGCGATGGTCGAGGCTGGCAGGTCTCGTTTTAGAGCTATTTTCTTAACGTCCATTACCACGGTAGCAGGACTGGCTCCATTGATTTTTGAAAAAAGCTTTTCTGCTCAATTTTTAATTCCAATGGCCATCGCGGTCGCTTATGGAATTGCTTACGCCACTTTTATGACCTTATTTTTATTACCCCTTTTATTGGCGGTAAAAAATACTTTTAAAGTCGGTGTCATGTGGTTATGGACGGGGACGAAACCTACAAGAGAGTCGGTGGAGCGAGCGATTATTGAGAGAGAGGGAGCGAAGTTGGAGGAGTCGGAGGATTTAGAATTAGATTCAGACTTGGATTTGGTGTCAGAGCATTTGGAATAATAAAATATGAAATGAATGAATTGGGTTTCATCTGGAAGCTGCTCTAAACTTTATTATTAGTTAGAGCAGCTTTTATTTTTTTAAATAATTTCTATTAGCAATAGTACGGTCACTAGTTAGAAAATAGATCTACTACATATAGATTAAAAAGTTATTGAACCATTAATTAGAAAACTTAAGTTATATTCCTTTTAAGTCAAATCCAAAACGAGTGTAGCTTATTAATTCTTTTGTAGTATTTAACTCTTTCCAACAATCTTCAGTATGACTAAGATCAACAATTTCCTTAGTTTTTTTATATCCTAGCTGTTTGAGAACAAAATTAAGTGTCTTTATTTCAGCTTGAGTAAAATAACTTTCTTGAAAAGAAGTAATAGGAACCATTCGTTCTAAAATTTCACCTTCAGTGTTAGAGGGGGAAGTTTTTATTTCTACAAGTTTTTGTTCTACCATTAAAGCAAATAGGTGAAGATATTTATCTGGAACAGGTCCCATTTCGATAGCGGCATATTGATTACCAGAAATACATTTTCCAAATTGTTTAAAGTGATAGAAATCTGTATAAAATAGAAGTTTGTTAAGTTTTACTTTATACAAAAAACTTAATTGATCAAGAAAGAATATACAGATATGTGCAAATTTTTTAAAATTAGGAATAATGTATCCTGTAAATTCATTAGGAAAATCTATTGTTGGAAGACAGGTCAACAAGTGGTCTTTTTCATTGTCTAATAGTTGATTAATATTATCGAGAATATTTTTTTTCTTCCGATCTTTAATATCCAAAAAATGATCTTTTTTAATAAAAAGCTCCTTAAATATTGCTGGACTTTTTATCATGTTAAGAAGGGTAGCATTTGATAGACTAGGCATTTCACCATTTTCATAGTTTCTAATCATATTTACCCCGAGTCCTAAAATTTTAGATATTTCTGTGTGATTTAATCCATATTTTTCACGTAGATTAGAGATTTGTTTTGGGAATAAAAATCCATGTTTACTACGATACGCGTTGTAAACCTGATTGATGTTTAGTTTATCAATTTGATCATTCGTGAATTGTTTCTTGGTTGATTCACATTCATAATAGTGTTCAACAATTTGAAACTCTTCTTTTCTAAAGGTCCTTATTTTTTTTTCTTTTTTTAAATATGCCTTTCCATCTGTATATGGACTTTCAATTGAATTTATCATAATTTAATTTTATCTAATTGGATAAGAAAGAGGGTATTCAGCAATATGAAATGATATACAAATAACTGGTTTATTTCTAATGTTGATCTGAAGTTTTATATAGACCTCATTATTGTAAATATCTACTCCAAATACCCAGATGGGGTACTTCCAAAGTTGTCGGATGTTGGACCTGATACAAAATCTTCGGGTTGTAAGTTTTCAATGTGTTTTCTCCGTTGTATTTCAGTGATACCTAAATCTAGTAGGGCTTGGGTATTTTTTTCTCTATTTTCATAAATGATATCATAGATTAAAATCTTCGCTTTTAAGAAATTTAAAAACTCCTCCACTTCTAGTCTTTTGTCTATCTTCATAGTTAATTTTTTTATCCATTTTCCTACTTTTTAGTGTATTTTATGTCATTATGAATATTAAAATTACACTTTTTAGTGTAAAAATGCAAATTTTTGTTTAAAGTGAAATTTATTTCAATTATTCTGTTCGAAAAGTTCTATAATTAAATCAGAACAATCTCAAAGAAATAGTAGTTAATAGAGTAGCGCTTTCACATTAGGTGGAGCTATAAATTTTAAATAATAGACATGAAAGGAAATTTCAACAAACTCATCAACGGAGAAAAACCCGTACTTATCGACTTCCATGCTTTATGGTGTGGCCCTTGTAAAATGTTAGCGCCAGTCATCAAAGAAGTTGCTCAAGATTTGAGTGGAAAAGTGCGTGTCGTCAAAATTGATATTGATAAAAATCAAGCACTTGCTCAACGATACCAA
>JALZUU010000570.1 GCA_023300665.1 Saprospiraceae bacterium
ACGGATAGTGTGAAGATATCTGATATACAGCTGATTGCCAGTATGCGTCCAGATTCTACGAGAGGAGTGCTCACAAAAGGAGGTTATTTTTTAGAAACTTTACCCTATCAGTTTTATACGAAAGAATCTGAAAAATTAATTTTTTATACAGAAGCTTATGGTACCGATCAATTCATCGGAGAAGATTTTGCGCTGCACTATCGAGTGGAATTGATTTATACAAATGGTAGAAAACGGACCCTATTACAGCGAACAGTTCGGCGAAAACCAACGACTATCTTACCCGTATTGATGCAGGCGGATATCAAAGAACTACCTTCTGGGAATTATCGACTGGTTGTTGAAATTCAAAATAAAGAAAAAACAGTCTTAGCATCGAATTCGGTCCTATTTCAACGAAGTAACCCAAATACTTCACAAGTGATTATAAGAGATCCTGTTGAATTAGAAGGAAAATTTGTAGAAAAAATTGATTCTCAAGAGGTATACTATGCCTTAAAAGCAATGATTCCTATCTTAGATAATAATCAAAGACCCTATGTCAACTCCTTAATCCGTAAAGGATCTTCTAGCCAACAAAAACAATATCTATACAGTTATTGGTTGGGGCAAAACGAAACCAATCCTAAAGCGGTTTATGATGCTTATATGGAAGTAGCTCGGGCAGTAGACACAAAATTTCATTCAGGACTAGGCGAAGGTTTTGAAAGTGATCGAGGGTATACATTTTTAAAATATGGACGACCAGATGATATTACTACCGTTGAAGATGAACCCTCCGCACCTCCGTATGAGATTTGGTCTTACAATCAATTTCCAACCACTGGTCAACAAAACGTCAAGTTTTTATTCTATAATCCTTCTCTGGCTGTTGGACAATTTCAATTACTACATTCTACCGCTCGTGGGGAATTATTTAATGCGCAATGGGAGGTAGAGTTATACAGAGACGACGGCAGCGGATCTATTAATGGAACGAATGTGGATTCTAACAGGGTTCCAGACAATGTAGGAAGAAGAGCTCGAAGGTATTTTAATGATTTTTAGATAGTAAATGATGATATAAACGTGGATTCAAATTGTTAGATAAATTATCCATGTGATTATATCCTAAAAATAGTAATATTTTGGCACTATTTTAGGCTGTTTAGTATAATAGATATACTTAAATATATACGCTTAAAATTGTAAATCCAATGAAAAAATTCAAATCAGTACTATTGGTCGATGATGACCCCACTATCAATTTTGTTCACAAGCTATTTTTAACCGAATGGGAAGTAACAGATCAGATTTATACAGCAGCTAATGGACAAGAAGCGTTAGATTTTCTTGCTAAAAACGAAGAATTTGGTCGACATCCACCTAGTATGATTTTACTTGATATTAATATGCCGGTGATGAATGGCTTTGAATTTCTGGAAGCTTACCAGCAATTACCTGAATCCAATAAAGCGTCTGTTATCATGGCTATGTTAACGACCTCTTTACATGAAAAAGATCGAGAGAAGGCTTCTAAATTTATGAGTTTAGATAGTTATATGAGTAAGCCGCTAGAAAAAGATCAACTCATGGAAGTAATTAACAAACACTGGGCTCAAATAGAAGCCGGTGAAAAATTGAAGATATAATATTCTTTTAAAAAATATTTTCTTTTGAAAAAGTCAGTCTGTTCTTTGCAGACTGACTTTTTTTATATGAAGCTCTATTTTAAAATAACTTCTATACTTAATGGTTTGGTAACTTTTTAATATTATGTGTAATAAGCTAAAAATACCGCTAGTTGGCCTGTTTGCTAGTTAGCCTCCCTTTAACGTAAAATACGATGGAGGGAAGCAAATAGCCAAAAGCTAAAAGCTAAATGCCAAAAGCCCTTTATAAGCTAACTTTAGTTTTAAATTAAATTTCAACTCCTGATTCACATATCTAATATTTTATGGAATCTGAGCGGATTGGATTATCTAGATAGCCTTAAGGATTAGGCTTGATCGGCTAAGTCTTTTTTCTTCTTTAAGATTGGATTATTTGCTGGTTGATTGAAGTGAAGTGTAAATTTTGTTCCAACGTTTACCTCGCTTTCTATTTCAATGGATCCATCATTGTCTTCCATTATTTTTTTCACAATATACAAACCAACTCCAGAACCTTCTACGTGATCATGAAATCTTTTAAACATTTGAAATAAATTATTCTCATGCTTTTTTAGATCTATTCCAATTCCATTGTCCTGAATAATGAGTGTTACGCCATTGTCTCGTTTTTGACTATGAATCTTTACCATCGGTTCTCTATCTGGCGAATGGTATTTAATGGCATTAGAAATCAAATTAGATAGAATGCTGTTGAGGTTGTGACTACACAAATAGAGTTCATCAGCATCATCTAGCTCGATATCAAACTCTGTCTTTGACTGAATAATTTGTTGTAGATTATCTTCTAAAATACATGAAACAGCATTAAGAATTGACAACCATTCTTTATCTCCTTTTAATCTTTTTTCAATTCTTGCAACTTCTAATAAATCAACAATTGTGTTTTGTAATTTAAAAGTAGCTTTTTCTGCCATCCCTAAAGATTGAGCAACTATTGGATTTGAGGTATTTGAAATCCGACTCTTCATCACCTTTAATAAAGATTGAATATTGATGATCGGAGCTTTCAGGTCATGGGAGACTCGATAAACAAGGCTATCTAAAGAATCATTCTTTAATTGAAGTTCCTGATTCAACGCTTCTAGTTCTTCCTTCTGTTCTGTAATAGTTCGAGATTGTTCTAGCGCCTCGGCTAGATTGCTAAGTTTCTTTTCGGAAGAAAAATTGACGGTATCCTCTCCTTCATCACCCTCCCCAGCTAAATTGGATAGATTTGAAATGGTATTATTTAAAGTACGGGCAATAAATTGTCCGCAAATTAAAGCAATAAAAAATATAGAGACACAAACAGTGATGATGGTAGATCGGAGTTGATGTAAAGGCGCACGCCAGTCCTCATGAGTAGCGATGCATTTTTCTACTTCTGAAAAACTACCATAGGCTATATATCCGGCAATGCCAGCAATGATGGCAACCAGACTACTACTATAAATGATCATTCTACTTATGGACATCTCTCTTTAGCTTTTTTACTTAAAAGCATATTTTATGCCTAAAGATGTCATCGGTGGTTTTATCGGGAAAATATTGATATTTATTCTTGCAATAGGTCTTGGAGTAACTCTTTTGGTGGATAATTAATTGGTCCTTAATTATTTAGCCCCCTTTTTAGATAAAAAGAGGGCTAAACAGCAATTCAATTAATAGGCAAAATTTTTCTCTTAAAATTCTCCACCATCACCGCCACCGCCGCCAGAACGACCTCGGCCTCTACCTCTTTTTTTCTTTTGGTTTAATCGATAATTTAACGATAAAGTAGTTTGGCGTTCTCTCCATTGAAATTCAGATTCTTGAAAAAAGTCGGGTTGATCAATGATCGAGCGTCGTTTTCTAGAATTAAAAACATCTCGAACACTCAAGGCTATCGTTCCATTTCCCTTAAAAATATCTCTGGCTAATCCTATATCTAAGCTATGAACCGCCAACCGACGACCTTGGGTATTATCTTGTGGTCCTCGGAAATTATAAGTGAATTGTCCGTCGAATTTTTTAGAAAAGGTAATTTTAGCAGATAGTCGACCTCGTACCGAAAAAGCATCGGCGGAGAGGTCCTGTCCATTCTCACTCGTTCCCTCCGTAATGGAGCGGAAAAAATTAGCGTTGGCATTAAATCTTAACGCTTTAATCGGTTCGTATGATCCATTAATCTCTAATCCATAATTATCTTGTGTGGCTAGATTCTCAGGCTTACGAATCGTTTGTGTCGTTGAATCTATTTCTATAATCGTTATGATACGAGAGATGACATCCGTGGTATGTCGATAATAAATAGAGGAAGAAATTGAGCCTTTATTAAAGTTTTTTAAGTATCCAATTTCAAAAGCGTTGGTAAATTCAGGATCAAGATTTGGATTACCACTAAAGAAATTTCGAGAATCACTAAAGGTGAAAAATGGGTTTAAATCCCAAAATCGAGGACGGCGAATTCTACGACTATAACTTGCCTGTATACTCGATGTTTTAGATAATTCATATCCTAAAAAACCACTAGGGAATAAATTATTATAATCTCGAGGATTTTTCTCATCCGTGTTTAAGAGCAAAGTTTCTACATCTGAAAATTCATTTCGTAGCCCTGCTTGATAGGAAAATCTACCTGTTTTATTCCCATAAATCGCATAAACAGCATAAACACCTTCGTCATAAATAAAATTATTTGAAAGACCATTAACGACTTCAAGTCCACTGTCTGTTTCTTGTTGTACTAAAAAATCATTTTTAATTTCTCGTTGAGAACCTCTTAATCCAATCTCAAATTTTCCATCTTTCCCAAATGGATGCGTATAATCTAACGATAAAATAGCTCGTCTTTCTCCTTCTGCATTTTCACTAAATTGGATAATATCAGGCTCTCCTTTAAGGCTACCATCTGGATTTAGAACCCGCTCTACAAAATCTGAACTTTCTGTTTCATTATTATCTTGGTAATTAAAATTCGCGATAAATTTTTGTCCTTTTTTAGCAAAATCCTTTCGATAAGTTATCTCGTATTCTAATCGACGGTCATCTTCTCCTTCTATTTCTCTACGATCGTCGATATCAATGGGATTATCTAAATTGTCAATAAAGTCACGATATATAATACTATTGTTATTTTTATCATCACTTATATTATAATTGAACGCTAAGGTTAGAATGCTTTTTTCTGTAAAGAAATAATCTGATCCAAAGCGAAAATTATTTGAAAGACCACTACGGTCAAAGGTTCGAGTCTGATCGGTAATGAACGTCGTCGATCCATTAGTAACCTCTTGATACAAATCACCTCCTCCGGGGCTTTCATTATATCGTAAACCATAGGTGGTAAAGAAATTAAACTTGTTTTTACGGTAGTTAAGGTTAATGGCTGTTCCATATAATTGAGGATAGCCAAGCGTAAAATCAAAGCTACCATTTAAGCCACCTTTGCGTTCTTCTTTCAAAATAATATTAATAATTCCTGCCATTCCTTCTGCATCATAACGAGCAGATGGATTTGTAATGACCTCAATTCGGTCAATCACACCACCAGCTAGATTACGTAACCCACGACTATCTCCAACACCAACCATTCCGGATGGCTTACCATTAATCAACACCCGAACATTACCACTACCACGTAATTCTACATTCCCTTCAATATCCACCGTTACAGAAGGCACATTATCAAGTATTTCGGCAGCATTAGCTCCAGTACTTGTTAAATCCTTTCCGACATTAAAAACCCGCTTATCGAGCGACATGGTAAAGGTACTTTTTTCGCCGACGACCTCTATCTCATCCAATACTGCTGCATCACCAGATAATTGGATGATTCCTAAATCTTTATTCAGACTTTCGCGGCCTAAACTTATATTTTCGATGGCAAATGGCTGATAACCAATGAATTCGATCTTTGCAAAATAGCGGCCTGCCTTGGTTTCTAGTATAAATTTTCCCTGTGCATCGGTAATAATACCACCTGCTACTGAGCTATCTCGTAGCGAGAAAAGCGTAATCGTGGCGAATTCGAGCGGAGTTTGCGTTTGGCTATCGACAACGGTTCCAGTGAGGGTAGCTTTGGGGCGAGGTCCTCGATTTCCACCTGGTCTTTGTGCAAAACTGGTGAATCCAAGAATAGTTAACAAAAAGCTGATAAGTATTGCTTTACGCATGGTGTTTAGTTGTTATTTATTAAATAGTTTATACTTGAAATGAGCAAATTATGCTAATTCCAACAAATTTAAGCAGATAAGAGAGGTCTACGCTCAAAAAAAGCTAAAATTAGCACGGTATTTGGCTTGATTGTAGGGAAGAAGACCTTGTTTTCAAATCTTCACTTCTCTTTTTTAATAAAAAATAGGCAATTAAATAAAAAATTATGAAGACAATCACACTCTCTGGCCATACAGTGGCTGAACTTTCAAAGAAAATTAAAGAAACAATCACCTCGGAATTTAAACCGACACTCGCCATCTCTTTTGGATCTGTGAAGCGCGATCTGAAATCATACGTAAAAATATTTACGGATCATGACATTCAATTGTTTGGTGCTTCTTCTTCTGGAGAATTTGTCAATGAAGATCGAATCGAAGAAAGTATTGTAGTGATGCTTCTAGATATGGATCCAGCTGCTTTTGCTGTTCATCATCAAGAGGCAGATTTTGCAACTTCTTTTTCAGCAGGTCATAAACTGGCTACCTTCGGTTTAAGTAAATTTAAGAACCCAGTTTTTCTAGTTACTTTTTCTATGACAATTAATGGGGAAGGCATTATTGCTGGAGTCCATGATTTGATTCCAAGAGAAAAAATATTTGGAGGAATGGCTGGAGATGATTTCGCAATGGATGCTACCTATAGTTTTACAAATAATAAGATAAGTTCGTCCGCTTTAACAGGTTTAGTACTGGATGGAGATAAAATTCAGGTGGACGGTGTTGCTTTTTGCGGTTGGGAACCAATTGGTGGAAAAAATCGGATTACAAAGTCGAAAGATAATGTCGTTTACGAGATTAATAATGAACCAGCAGTAGAGGTGGTAAGAAGGGTCTTTGGAGAATTTTATGAGACCTTAGAAAATGAAAATGTTCTAATGGGAGCTGCTCAATATCCATTTCAAATGATCAAGGATGGAAAATACATCCTAAGAGCGGCACTTTTTAGTAACGAAGAAGATGGTTCCCTTGTTTTAGCTGGACCAGTAGAAGAAGGCCAAGAATTTAGATTTTCGGTTGCTCCAGGATTTGAGATAATCGAAGATACGGTGAACAAATTTAAAGAATTTGCACAAGGTATACCGAAACCAGAAGCGTTGATTTTATTCTCGTGCAAAGCTAGGCATATGTCTCTAGGACCGCTAGTTGAAGATGAGTTAGAAGGTATTCATGAAATATGGGGTAAAGAAATGATTGGATTTTTTACTTATGGAGAAATCGGAATGGACAAAGAAGGTAATTCAAATTTTTATAATGAAACCTGTTCATTAGTGATGATTTCAGAAAAGTAATCTATTCTAATCTATATCTAACCTATGAATAAGCTAGAAAAAATTGTAGAGGAATTATCCTTAAAAATAAAAGAGCAGGTGACTTCTGAATCACTTTCTCAGGAGATGTTACGTGATCTTGATAAGATATTAAAAGGTGTAGTTCGGACTGAATTTAGATTGAGCCGCACATTACGAGATAAGAAAATTTCTCATGCAGTATTAAAAGATACGATTTCTGAATTAGAAAAACAGAAAGAAGTTATTGAGAAGCAAAGCAAATTTAAAGAAGAACTCTTTGCTAGTATTAGTCATGAATTAAGAACTCCTTTGCATGGAATCTTAGGAATGAGTCAGCTCATTTCTCGGACGGAGATGACCGAAAAGCAAGCAAATTTTGTGAATGTTATCAAAGGTTCTGCTGATAATTTATTGGTGATCATCAATGATATTCTGAGTCTTACTCAGATGAATACTGGTAAGGTAGAGTTGGCCGAACAACCTTTTTACCTCAAGGATGTAGTTAATGAAATTGAAGGGGCATTAAGGTTGAGAGCAGAGGATAAGAATTTATTTTTACGAATTGAAGTTGCACCAGATATTCCAGAATGTTTGATCGGAGATCATACTCGTATTTATCAAGTTTTAATTAATTTGTTAAATAATAGTATAAAATTTACGGAAAAAGGATGGGTGTTACTTAAAATTGATTTCGTTAAAACTGAGGAGCAAGAAGTAGAGCTATTGATTACCGTAGAAGATACCGGAATCGGAATTAAAAAAGAGAAACAGAAACAAATTTTTGATCCTTTTACTCGAGTACATACCCAACAAGGTGCCGTAATAGAAGGTGCAGGGCTTGGTTTGAATATTGTTAAAAAATTAATGACTTTACTTAGTGGTGAGATCAGTGTGGAAAGTGAGTATGGTCGTGGAACTTGTTTTAAAATTCAAATGCCTTGTAAAATTTGCCAAGATACAATTTCTAAGAAAAAAAGTCGATCGGCAGACGACTTAGTCATTCCAGAAGAATGGAAAGATTTAGAAATCCTTTTGATTGAAGACAATCCTGCCAACATTTTATATGCACAGCATTTATTCTTAGAATGGAATATCGAAATCGATATTGCGGAAGATTGTGCTGCTTCTAGAGAGAAGCTCAAAAAACAAAAGTACGATTGTATACTTTCTGATGTAAAATTACCTGATGGAAATGGACTTGATTTGATCAGAGAAATACGAGAAAATTTTAATAGCCCCAATTATCAAACTCCAGTGATTGTTTTGACTGCGAGTGCGAGTGAACATGAAAGAATTATTACCGACGGAATGAATATAGAAAGCTATATGACTAAACCGTTTCGGCCCACACTATTAATTAATGAAATGAAAAAGGCTATAGATAAAAGAACAGAAGCAACAGCGAGCTACACAATACCAAAAGCTCCACAGCCAGAAGAAAAAGCTGTTTATTTCGCTTCACTTTACAAAAGTTTTGGTAAAAACTTATCAGTTGTAAAAGAAATGTTAAATATTTTTAAAACTCAAATTCCGGTTACTCTAGAAAAACTAGAGAATTGCTTTCAATCAGGGAATTATGACTGTTTTTATTTTGAAATGCACCGAATAAAGTCTACCATCAATATTGTTGGATTGCCACAGTTACTTGAATTGGCTATGACTTTAGAAAAGGATACTTATGATAGTAATAATATAAATGCGGTGCCAGAAAATTTCAAAAAATTTAAAAAACAAGCATTGGAAGATATTAAACGCATTGATGCGGAATTAGAACGTATTGGCCAACCAGTTAATTAAAATTAAGCCTGCTTTCGTGCCTTTAGCAGCCAGGCAGAATGGTTAAGGAGAGGTAGATCTTTTGCTGTTTTTTCTAATCATTTATAGCAGATTCCAATGAATCTAAAATAGGTTTTATTGGGATTAATTGTTTTTGATTGCTAGCAGTGACTTCTGTTAGCGAAGTTCCTACTACGTTAAATTCTTTTAATAACATTTCTATTGTTTTGATCGCATGATGAGTACTCAACCCATTCTTGATGGGTAGTAATGCGTGCCCATAATCTGCTGGATTTAAAGCATCTACATCAAAATGAATATAAAGATGTTGAACTTTTCTTGCTTTTAAAATCTCTAAAATACTGGATATTTCCGCCTCCGGCGACTTGAAAATATTTTCTTTATCGATCCATGCTTCTTCCGGATCATCTACATCTCGTAAACCCAAATACAAAATCTGATTCGGATTTATCCTAGAAAAACAAAGCTTATTCAACGCTTCATCTCCTTCTCCACATAACTGCCGTAGTGGCATTCCATGGAAATTTTTACTGACAGACGATGCAGGTGTATTGGCATCCCCGTGTGCATCAAACCAGATGATTCCTAAATTTTCGTATCGTTCATTTAAATAAGATACCGGCATCAATTCTATTCCACAATCTCCACCGATGGTATATATTTTTTTGGGCTGCTCTTTTTTTAATATTTCCCGACACCGCAAAGTTTGATTGTAAATCGCTGAATAATTCTTGATTGGATTACTCGTTATCATAGTATGCGTTTCTGTAATAACTCGATGCGTGATTTTTGTTCCGTAATATTCTTTGAGCGTCTCCGTCCCCTGAATGATCGGATCTTTGCGATTGGCTCCTTGCCATTGTGGAAAAAGTAAAATCATGATTTTTTATTTAATATTGATAAGAACATTTTGCTAGTTAGCTTCCCTCAAACATAAAATACGATAGAAGGAAGCCAACCCAAGTAGTTGATATAATCTCTTATTTTTTCTAAAAATTACTGGATCATTAAATTAAAATTTGGTTCTCAAATCGCTTCCACCTGCTGTCTTTCTCTTTGCACCGTTTGCCTCAAATAACCAAAACCCAAGACCATTAACATGCCAGTTGCTGCCATACTGTAAAAAAGGATATCATACCCAAATAAATCCGCTATTTGAAATCCAAGAATCGGCGCAATGATCAACGATATAGAAAAAGTCATGGAATAATATCCCATATAAGATCCTCGATTTTGATCATTAGAACGACTAAAAGCAAAACTATTGGTAAATGGAAACATAAATATTTCTCCGATGCTGATCGTAATCATAAATAGTACCGGTAAAAGATACCACGGAAAGTACGTACTAGACAACACAAAAAATAAATACGATAAACAAACCATACTTGTACCTACTATTACCCAATATAAATTTGTTTTTCGAGTATCACAGTAATGAACCAATGGCATCTCGACGGCAGCAATCAATAATCCATTCAACGCCATCAGATATCCTACATTCGCTTTAGTAAAATGAAGTATCTCCTTTAAGTAAACAGGAATGACAAAAATCAACTGCATAAAAATAATGGCAATAATCGTTGTCAAAAATAGAAAAAATAAATAAACGCGATCTTGAAAAATAGAAGCTGGGATTTCATCTTTTACGGTCTCTTGATGTTGTGGTTTTACATTCCTAGGTATTTTCCACCAAACAAAAAGGCCCGCAAAAATACAGGTGATTCCGTCTATAACGAACAACCATGAAAATCCTATCGTCTCTGCAATCAATCCGCCAAATGCTGGTCCAACCCCAAAACCTAGATTGATGGCCAACCGAATCAAGGAGATAGAACGCGTTCGATCTTTTTCAGGACTAAAAATAGCAACTGCTGAAAATAAGGCAGGCCGAAAGAGGTCGTTAATCAGACTAAGTAGAAAAATAAAGATCATGACCGAATAAAGATCTTTTTGATACATCAATAAAAAAAACATAAACCCTCCCAGAAAAAAGGACCAAAACATGGTCTGGAAATACCCAATCATGTCCGTCAGCTTTCCTCCAAGATAAGAACCTGCCACAGAACCCGCACCAAAGCAAGCCATGATATAACCAGTTTGTACATCAGAAAAGCCTAATTGGTCAGTAAGATAGATCGTCATAAATGGAATGACCATCGTACCCGCACGATTGATCAGTGTAACGAGCGCTAATAGCCAGATGACCGGAGAGAGCCCACTAAAGGATTCTTGATAACGCGTGTAGAGGTTTTGGAGCATAGACCGTCATTTTGATGCAAATAAAAGCATATTTTAAACGAAACGCAGGATAGCAGTTAACTGCTAT
>JALZUU010000571.1 GCA_023300665.1 Saprospiraceae bacterium
GAAAAAATAGGTGATTCTACCAATTTGTATCAAGTTAAACTTTCGCTTGCCGATCTATACATTTATCAAGATTTGGACGACGGGGCTGAAAGACTTTTACAGGAAGCAATTCAATATTATAATCGAGAAAAAAAAGGAATTGAATTGGCTCAGGCCTATCTGGATTTGTCTCGAATTTATTTAGATCGTCAGGATTTTAAAAAGGAGATTTTTTATCTTAATAAAAGTGTAAATATCAACAGGATATTAAAAGACACCTTATTAGATATTACGATTAATATCGAAAAATCAAATACTTACATTCATTTAGGGGAAGAAAATAAAGCTTTAGGAACTGCCGAAAAGGCGCTTTCTATGAGTAGAGAAATTAACAATCCAACCTCTGTTTCTCGTAGTTTATTGGCAGTAGGCAATGCTTATCAATTAAAAAAGAAACCAGAATTATCCATCGAATATCTTCGTCAAAGTCATCAACTTACTACGGTAAAGGATGCTCCGCAATTTCGAGATATTTATAAAACAATAGCGGCTGCTTACTCAGATTTAGAACGTTACGATTCTGCTTATTTTTATGTCAATAAATTTGTATTCCTAAATGATAGTTTACAAAATGCAGATCAAATCGAAACGGCCAATCGACTCAGCCGACAATACGAAAGCCAAAAAAAGGATGAAAAAATTCAAGCGTTAAGTCAGGAAAAAAGTTCCGCAGAATTTAGTGTTCGTAAACAAAGAAATTTATTGATTTCTGCCTTGATTGGTTTCTTGGCGATTTTGGCAGGGACTTATTTTATTATTCGATTTTTTCAAAAACAGATTTCTACCCGTGAATTGATTAATCGTCAAAACGAAAAGATCAATAAACAAAAAATCACCGAGCTGGAAAACAATATGAAAATCGAAAGTATGCACGCCATGATCGAAGGACAAGAGGCAGAACGAGAACGGGTAGCAAAGGATTTACATGATTCGTTAGGTGGGCTTTTGTCGACGGTAAAACTCCAGTTTGATTCGCTAGAAAATAAAATGGAAGGGGTCAGTAAATTTAAAAACTATCAAAATGCAAACCGCCTCCTCGACACGGCTTGCCAAGAAGTACGAGATATCGCTCGTAATATGCAGCCGAGTTCTTTATTAAATCTTGGATTGGTGGCCGCAGTACGTGACTTGATCAATCGGATCGATGATCCCGACCAATGGACCATTGATTTCCAACATTATGGTTTGGAAAATAAATTAGAAAATACGGTTGCCTTGACCGTTTATCGGTTGGTGCAAGAGTTACTCAACAACTCTATTAAGCATTCTCAAGCAAAAGAAATCCTGATTCAACTAACTCGTGAAGCAAATGAATTTATCATTATGGTCGAAGATGACGGAGTTGGTTTTGATGTAGAAGGAGTAGAAAAAGGAATGGGAACGGAGAATATTCTTTCTCGGGTCAATTATCTAAAAGGTGATTTGAGTGTTCATTCGGAAAAAGGAAAAGGGACGACGACGTTGATTACGGTACCATTGTAGATGTGCGGATTTGTTGATGTGCGGATTTGTTGATGTGCGGATTTGTTGATGTGCGGATGGGTGGATTCATAGAGTTTCAATGGCTAGGGCAAATGCAAACTCGGTAGTCGCGACTTAGGGGGATGTTTCCTCAAGTGTGTCTGCGTGTTTTGGCTTCCTTCAGGACCGAGGTGCGGGTGGCCAGAGACACACTTAATTGAACGCTCACCGACTTAGCCCTAGCTTAAACCTACGGATCTAAATACGAAAAACCGTGCCTTTTAATGGTTGATGCTCAAATTTGTTTTTTTTCTTTAAGAAGATAAGACTTTTATTCCTCAGACGCCTCCAAAAATTGCTTCATCCGCTTCTTTGGATTATCATATTTTAAAGCCCCCATTGGCAATTGATTTAACCATTGGTTGAGTCTTTCGTATTTTTCAATAATACTTCCAGGGCCTTCATTATGGGCATGGAGTTGGTATTTAAAGTCGACCATAGAACCTACCACCGAGCGACTATTTGTTTTAATAAACCGATGAGGGTGATCTTCTGGAGGGAAAAGTTTTTCTTGATAGGAATCCAATGTTCCAATATCTCTGATAATTTGCTCTTGAAGTCGCTGCGCAAAAATTAACTCAATATTTACCAATTGTTTTTTCGTGCCAGCATAAACAAAAAAACTAAACAGCGTTTTCGAATGGGTAAATAGGAAATAGTTTTTTCTATCCAGATTAATCAAATCTACATACCAATTATAAGGTCCTATTTCTTCTTTGGCATTCTCAACAAGTTTATGCTTTTTAAGTTTATCGAGTACTTTTTTTGTGCAACTAAATATCATCTTTTCTATTTGATTAAAAAATTCATCTAAATCATAAAACTCATCCAACTATTGTTTCACTAATTTTTGGCTTTCAAAATTACGATTATCTTTTTTCATTTTTATAAAATAATAACCAGTATCTAACCATCCAATATCAATTGCACTACCCTGCCAGATTTCGGTTTTTATTTTTTGACCTAAAAAATTATAAATCGAGATTTCGATATCAGTCAATTCTGTTTTTAAACTAAAAAAATCAGTAGTAGGATTCGGAAAAATTGTTAAGTTATCTTGAGTGGTTATTTCTGGAAGACTGGTAGGAAGATTACAAAAATTTTCTAGATATAAAT
>JALZUU010000572.1 GCA_023300665.1 Saprospiraceae bacterium
CTAATAATATGGACTATGAAAGAAAGTTAATTAACGAATTTGATTAAGGGTAAAATGGGTAGCCTGTGTGGAAAAGTGAATACAAAGGTAGGTACTTCCGTTGAAAATGCAAAATTTTGGGGTTTGATTTTTGGAGTTGGGTTTGGCTACTACTTATTTTTAAAGACAAAATTAAAAGAACCGCTAGTGGACTGTATTAAACTTAAATTGGTTTATTTTCTATTCTTATGGTGTAACTTATCGAAAACATCAATAATTTGGTCGGAAAAATGATTATTGAAATCAAATTATCTTTATTATTATGGAACTGATATTTTGTCAATTCAAAATACTATTAATTTTACACCACTTATATTCAAATAAATAAAACTATGAAAAGAATCCTCCTTCCAGCAATTCTAGGAATCATCGGAATACTATTAGGGTTTGGTTGCACAAATGACATACCAAAGAATCAGGATAAAATAATATAACAAAGGATCAGGATAAAAAAGATTGTGATTTTTTCGTTAAACGTATGCAGCGAAAAAATGTCGATCTAACCCAAACCGAAATGGATATTAGTATATTATTCGACCTCCTTAATGAACCAAAATCTCAGTTATATGAAATAACTCATAAAGCCAATAAAGGGAATTACAATATATACTTTACCTGCACTAAAAATGATTCAATTATTTACGAAAATAAAATAGTTGATCGCAAATTTAAAAAAAATCCAGGAATTAGATATTTAAATGTTAGCGGAAAAACCATAACTTCAGACGATTCAAAAAAACGGCATTTCAAAGTGCAACTCACTGAATTTTCATCTTTTGGAACCTCATATACCAACGACTCTTTTGAGATAACAGCAATTCGCCGTATAGGATTTTCAGAGGATTTTGATTTATCTTATTGCTTAAAAAACAAAGACCGACCGATTATTTTTAACAGAGGCTTTTCTGTGGGCAAACCGAAAGATGGAAAGATGGAATCTTGGGATTTTAATATAAGTCTAGAAATTATAGAAGAATTGTAGATTTGGCAACAAGTTTTTTAAAAAAAATTCAAAAAAAGGTGAGTCTTAAATAAATCTCAATAGAAAAGTTTGTCAGATTTTTCGTAAATGCACAACGTCGTGTAACCAAGCAGATAAAGGTATTAGATCATCGGAATGCAAATAAAAGCAGACAATAAAGGCGTAAATTTGTACCGAACAATTATTGATATGACACACACATTAGAAGATTTAAAATCAGGGAAACTGGTTGGGTTGAAAAGACTAAAACTGGTTGCTGAGTTGACGGAGTTTCCGGAAGAAATATTTTCGCTTGCCGATACATTGGAGATTTTGGACTTATCTGGAAATCAATTGACGGAATTGCCTGATAGGATTATTACCTTGAAGAAGTTGCGCATTCTATTTATTTCGCGTAATAAATTTACGGTCTTTCCTAAGATGCTAGCGAGATGTCCCGCCTTAACGATGATTGCTTTTAAAACCAATCAAATCCATACCATACCCGAAGGTGCGCTACCTCCTACCCTACAATGGCTGATTTTGACGGATAATAAAATTGAGCAAATTCCTAAAAGCATCGGCGATTGTCCGCTGCTTCAAAAGTGTATGTTGGCAGGTAATCAAATCAAGGAATTACCAGCAGAAATGGCGCGTTGTAAAAATTTAGAGTTGCTAAGAATATCGGCTAACCGTTTGGAATCGTTTCCTAGTTGGTTGTTTAAATTGCCTAAGTTATCTTGGGTGGCTTTTAGTGGCAATCCGGCTACTTATAAATCTCGAAGGAGTACCGATATCGAATCCTATGATTGGACGGACTTCACCATGGGGAAACTATTAGGCGAGGGTGCGTCGGGTTTGATCTCAAAGGCACAATGGAATACTAAAAATCAGGAGGTAGCGATAAAGGTTTTTAAAGGAACTGTGACGAGCGATGGTTGGCCGGAAGATGAAATGGAGGTGTCGATCGCAGTAGGAAAACACCAGCGTTTGGTGGAGGTACTAGGTTGTATAAAAAATCACCCTGAAGGAAAAAGTGGATTGGTCATGAAGTTGATTTCTAAGGCTTATGTAAACTTAGGGCATCCTCCGAGTTTGGAAACTTGTACGCGCGATGTCTTTGAGGAAGGTAGTCAATTTAGTGGTGCAGATATCTTGAGGAT
Organism: Saprospiraceae bacterium; assembly: GCA_023300665.1. Lineage (GTDB taxonomy): Bacteria > Bacteroidota > Bacteroidia > Chitinophagales > Saprospiraceae > JALZUU01. Next base: position 2,164 of record JALZUU010000572.1, read on the forward strand.
GGCGAAACAGATTGCCGCTGTTTCTGTGGCTTTGCATCGGAAAGGAATTAATCATGGTGATCTTTATGCACATAATATTTTGGTAAATACTTCGGTCGATAAAAAAGCGGATTGCTTATTGAGTGATTTTGGTGCGGCTAGTTTTTATGAGGTCGATGCTGTTTATGCTTCTTTAATTGAGCGGATAGAAGTGCGGGCGTTTGGATGTTTGTTGGAGGATTTGTATCAATTGGCTGATCAAGCGGAGATGGATAAGGCGTTGCATAATAAATGGCAAAAACTGATTGCGGATTGTCGGCTTCCGGTGGTGGAACAGCGTTTGGGGTTTGGAGAAATTGAGGAGGTTTTGAAGCGATTTTAGGTTAAATTATTTAGTCTCGAATTGTAGATTTTAAAAGTGAGATTGATTAATTGATCCTCTCAAATATATCCGGTTCCCAATACCCAGGACCTCCTGGTCCAATCAATGGAAATAAGACTAGAAAAAGTGCGCCAGAAGTATCGTTTCCGATTATAAGATCACGATTTTCATTAATTCCAATCGCTGTATATTGCATTATTTGGTGATTTATTTGCTTAGGTTAAACGAGGATTTATTTATGAAGTATTTATTTGGGGTTAC
>JALZUU010000573.1 GCA_023300665.1 Saprospiraceae bacterium
TTTTTACTCTTCTACTACTTCGAATGCCATTTTTGGCTGAACGTCTGCGTGTAAACGAAGGGTCATTTCGTAGCTACCGATATTTTTGATTTCTTCAGGTAATAAAACCTTCTTTCTTAAAATCTCAACATCGAACTGCTCTTTAAGCGCAGCTACAACCTGTACACTTGTTACGCTACCGAAGATCTTGCCACTAGTACCAGCTTTTGCACCGATTTTAAGGGTTTTGCCCTCTAGTTTTTTAGCCATTTCTTCGTAAACACCTACCATTTTCGCTTCTTTAGATTCCTCTTGTCTTTCTAAGTCAGCTAGTCTTTTACGATTAGTAGTGTTGGCAATTAAAGCCATTTTTTGTGGGATCAAGTAGTTACGTGCGTAGCCATTCTTAACGGTAACAATGGTATGCTTGTCTCCTACTTTATCTATATCTTTTAATAATATAATTTCCATTATAATATTGTTTTAATTTGTTAGCAATCTAAGTGGTTGAATCAATCACTTATTTTAATAAATCCGTTACATAAGGTAACATAGCCAGGTGTCGAGCACGCTTGATAGAAGAAGCGACTTTACGCTGGTATTTTAGTGAGTTTCCAGAAATTCGACGCGGAAGGATTTTACCTTGAGCGTTGATGAATTGAGTTAGAAAATCAGGATCTTTATAATCGATATATTTGATACCGAATTTTTTGAATCGGCAGTACTTTTTACGTTGGTTACCGATTTTAGGATTGCTTAAAAATTTTATATCATCTCTTGAAGCCATCTTTATTTAATTTTTTTTAATGATTAAAATGTTGAATAATTTCGATTAGAAAATCGTGGGTTATTCAATTTTACTCCTCTTCCTCTGTGATCGTAGCTTCTGCTACTGCAGCTTTGGTTTCGGACACTTTAGCCTGTGTTTTAACGGCTTCTTTTTTTGCAGGTGCTTGCTTTTTAGGTTTACCCAAAGTCTTGGTTACTCCTTTTGGTACATCTGCCTCAGCTTCTGCTTTAGGCTTACGTTTACCAATTTTACCAGCACGTTTGTCTTCGTTATACTTAATTCCATATTTGTCAAGGCCGTAAGTAAGAAAACGCATGATTCGATCGTCCCGGCGCATAGCTAGTTCGATTTTGTTGACGAACTCTCCGTTAGGAACTTGAACTTCAACACAGTAATACACCCCAGAGGTGCGTTTGTTAATTGGATACGCCAACTGACGTAACCCCATCTCATCATTATGGACGATTGTAGCACCATGGGACTTCAATTCTTCAACATAATTTTGAGCTGTCGCTTTAATTTCATCGCCCGACAGCACCGGATCTACGATAAAAGTCACTTCGTAATTTCGCATTTACAAAAGTTGTTTATTGAAGTTATTTAAAATAACTTCTTAATTAAAAAATATAGAAAAGGTCATTCTAAAATAAAGAACGATCATTTCATGTTTAAAAAGGATTGCAAAGATACGTTTTTTTTAGTAAAAATCACCTGTGTGACGCTGTGTGAAAAAATCAGCCTAAGATTCGATGAATTCCCTTCTACTTTCGGTAAGAGAAATCATACGCAATAATCACGATTAAAGATTGAAATCGACTACTCACTTTTCCGACATTTGGATCATCAAAAAGGTTTTCAACGTTGGTTTTTGTAACGTCTATTTGGGGACTACTGGTATTACTAAACCCAAAACCATAATCCAATCCTAAGGAAAATTTACTGTTCCAAACTTCTAGAAGATTTCCAAGAGATATATGTGCGACTGAAGGTGTACTTGAAAGAATCTGTAAAGCTAGGTTTTCCTGTTGTTTTCGACGTTGGTTAAAGTCGGTACGAAAACCCCAGATCAAGGTAGATTTTTCACTAATTGGAGTCTGACATCCTAGGGCAAAATTGGTCACTCGACGATTGCCTGTGCTAACCGTAAAATTAGTAGTAACAGGTGTTTCACTCAATCCATCTAATGGATCATCTGTATCATTAATCAAGGTATAATTGGGAATACTTTTAAAATATTCTACCGAAAAAGAAATACGGTTGTTACCAATCGGAAAATCTAATCCAATACCAATAGATAATGGTGTTTGATAATCTAATAATTCAGCATCCACCAAATTAGTTGCGAGTGTCAAACTATCAGGAGAAAAGACTTTTAGCTCATCTAATTCATAACTGGCTTTGCCCCATAGTTCTTGGTAAGAAGGTGTCGTTAAAGTCAAGCCTAATTTAAATTTATCAAACTGAAGAGATAAACCAAATTTGGTAATCATTCTACCATTGGTATTAAAAGAATACTTTGTACGGCTCCGCCAACCAGCTTGTAATTCATTGGTCGATCCATCAAAAATTTCTTGCCTTAATCCAAAATCTGTAGATTCACTATGAAAGGTAAAAAATTGCGTAACGCCTAAGCCTAAGACCTCAAGAACTCTCCAGCTTGCTCCGACACCCACCCAACGTTCTGAAAGTCGACGATTAAAATCTAAGTTGGCTTCGTAGATTTGATTTTCGGCATCCGCTACTTTAAATAAAGTTCGATAACGAAATCTAAGATTGGATTTGAAACGGGTAAAAGAAGTAATGGCTACTCGAAAATTATCGTACTTAAATGGATTGAACCCAATGGCAGCCAGACCGGGTGCAAACCCAAATTCGGTATCTTTGATTGATCGACTCTGACCAAAATAATTACGGGTTTTTAGCGATGCATAGGAAGGTGTGATAAACGATAGAGAGAGAGAAAAATCATCGTCCTCCCCCATTGCCATCGCTCCTGGATTGTAGAAAACGGCTGTTTCATCATCTGTACTCGCAATCACAGCTCCATTAAGAAGTAGCGCTCTACCTCCGTATTGATTGGTCCAATAATGAGCATCTACTTGGGCTGTACTTACACTATAGAAAAAAAGCGTAAATAGAAAAAGTATAAAATATTTCATTTATGCAAAATACAAATTTTGTTGATTTGTTGATTTGTTGATTTGTTGATTTGTTGATTTGTTGATTTGTTGATTTGTTGATTTGTTGATTTGTTGATTTGTTGATTTGTTGATTT
>JALZUU010000574.1 GCA_023300665.1 Saprospiraceae bacterium
ATTTTCCCAAATACAGATTGCTGGATCTGAGTTGAAGACATAATTGTCCCAGCAGTTTGTAGCGGTCGGTTCAATTGGTTGCGAACCTTGGTTTTCCCAGTTGCAGATTGAAGGATCAGTATTGAAGACGAAGTTGTCCCAGCAATTAGATGGAGTTGGTTCGGTTGGTTGTGAACCTTGATTTTCCCAAGCACATGATGTCGTATTGAATTGGAAATCATCCCAGCAATTAGAGGTTGTTGGTTCTGTAGGTTGCATTCCTACATTTGTACATTGACATATTGTTAAATCGAATTCATCAACAGTATAGCATAAGTTATCATCGCAACTCGGAATATTGGGTGTTACTGAAACAACACGAACTATTACTTGTCCATTTCCACCTGCTGCACCTGGGTCATTAGGCGAAGCAGTCGCACCTTTTCCACCTGCTCCTCCTCCTGGAAAGGCTCCATTTGAAGCTAATCCTCCGGTGTCTCCTCCAGCTCCTCCTGCTGCTCCCGGTATTCCAGCTATTCCACCTACACCACCGATAGTGAGTGTACCGATGCCTCCAGGACCATTTCCAGGTCCGGAACCACCACCGCCACCACCAGCACCAAGAGTACCACTAGGATTTATTTCTCTAGATCCACCGTTTCCACCAGCTATCGATCCAGGAGGTCCAATTCCCCCTTGGCCTGGTGAAGTTCTCCCCAAACCTCCTCCTCCAACAATTTCATTACCACCTCCATCGATATCAAAAAAGGTATCTCCTCCAGCCATATTTATAGCTCCTTGGCCTACAGTTATTGGAAAGGTTGCGCACCCTATAACAGAATATGTGTCAATAAAATAGGCTCCACCACCAGCACCACTTCTTCGATTTTTAGCTGATTCTGAGCCTCCACCTGCACCCCATGCTTCAACTTCTATCATTAAGTCTACACCTCCAGGAATTGTTAAAACTCCATTCACAGTTAAAGTACAGGTACTACCTACAGTAGTACCAATTGTACAATCCTGAGTAAAACTCCATGTAGAGCATAAAAATAAAATAAGGATCGTTAGAAACAAGATTTTCCGCATAAGAAGTAGTTTTTGTAAGTTCTTGTTTATAATTAAAAAAATGAAAAGAAATAGAGGTATCTTTAAATAGAACAGTGCTATAGGGTAGTGTTTGCTAGTCAGTTTCTTTTAATCTAAGAATGTAGAATAATTAAAAGTGTGATATTAATTAAGTACAATTTAATAAAAAACACTTTTAAATGCTTGATAATTGATGAAGTGAAATTTTTTCTTGAATTAACGGTGCTAGATTATGTAAAACAAATATAAAAGTCGTCTTTACAAAGAGATATACTAAAAATATCAAAAAATTGCGCAAATCTTTCATAATTGATTGAAGTGCAATTTATGGAGCAAAAAAACAAAAGCTTTTTAGTCAAAGATTATTTTTTCTTTCTTCCCTTTTTTATGGCATTTTACATAAATTCCCCTTTTTTTAATTGTTAATCTCAAAAAGACCTAATAAATGTTTTGAATATAAAATATAATAAATATAGAATTGAAAAGCTGAAAAGTATATTTTTCAACTGTATTTTAGCGCATATGAAAGATTTACGCTAATAATTGTAACTTTTTAGTGAAATATGATTTCTTAGCTATGTTATTTTTGTCAAGTTCACCAAAGAGAAATAGCCTCCAGTTTCAATACTTGACTCAAGCTCTTTGATATTTCTTTAATTCTATTACAAAATTGTATTAAAATGAAATTAATAAATTTCCTTCTTATTATTACTTTATTATTTATAGGTAATACAGCTTTTGCTCAATCTAGCAAAGCTGCAGCAAAAGCAGTTAAAAAAACTGAAAAATTAAATAGCGATATAACAAGTGAAAATCCAGACTTGGCTTTGAATGATTCTCAAAAAGAGCAAATTGTTGCCTTACATACACAGCGCATGGCAGAAATTGCAGATTTCAAAAAGAATAATTCTAGTAAAGAAGAAATTAAAGCTAAATCTAAAGAGTTGAATAAAGCAATGAATGCTAAAATCAAAACTGAAATTCTAACACCTGAACAAGCTGAAGCACAAAAAGCCTATCGTAAAAAAATGAAAGGTCAGAAGGGTGCAAAAGGGAAAAAAGGGAAAAAAGGGAAAAAGAAGAAAGCTGCAAAAGCTGCTAGCATGGAGGGGTAGAAAAAAATAATAGGATAAGAGTGCTACTGTGAATATGCTTATCATAGGCACAGTAGCCTTTCCTGATCACCTAATAGTAATAAATATATATGCTAATTTTGACTTGGCATGAAATGAAGGGTCTTAAATAATTCATTGATTGAAAATCAAATAAATAGTAAATTAAAAGGCGTCAAGAATCTAAAAAGTAAACTTTCTATGAAAAATATTCTAAGTATAATACTTCTATTTTCCATCTCTTTTTGTTTTGGACAAAAGGATACCACTACAATGGATAAGATGTGGGGAAATCAAGATGAAATAGCCAATAGTAAGATAAATGCTCGTACTGCTTTATTCGCAGATGGTAATTATGCGATGTTTATTCATTGGGGGCTTTATTCAAATATTGCCAATAAATGGGACGGTAAAACCTATTATGGGATTAGCGAATGGATCATGAGCCCTCGTCGTGCTGGAATTGCTCCAGAAAGATATATGGCGGAAGCAAAAAAATTCAATCCACAAAATTTCGATGCAGATGCTATCGTAAAACTAGCAAAAGATGCAGGAATGAAATACGTGGTTATCACCAGTAAACATCATGACGGTTTTGCGATGTATCATTCTAAATCCAATAAGTTTAATATCGTTGATGCGACTCCTTTTAAGCGTGACCCAATGAAAGAATTATCTAAAGCTTGTAAAAAGGCAGGCTTAGGTTTTGGATTTTACTATTCTCATAATCAAGATTGGACTTTCCCTGGTGGTAACAAAGGACCTAAGGTAAACGAAAAAGGAGAAACAGTAGATTTTGATTATTATTTCAAAGAAAAGTGCTTGCCGCAAATAAAAGAGATCACTACGGAGTATGGTGATATTGCAATTATTTGGTTTGATACACCTGGAGATATGGAAAAGAAATATGTAGCGGAGTTGGTTGAAATTGTCAATAAAAATCAACCAAATGCTCTCGTTGCAGGTCGTGCGGGTCACGGCCTAGGTGATTACAAGTCTTTTGGAGATATGAATATTCCCGAAAAAAATGTACCTGGTCTATGGGAATCTGTGGATGTTACAAACGACTCTTGGGGCTATGCTTGGTATGACGAAAATTGGAAAAGTCCGAAACGTCTTTTGACCAATGTCATTTCTACCGTAGCGCGCGGTGGTACATATATGTTAAATGTTGGTCCTGACCCGACTGGAATAATTCCTGAAGGAGCAACAAGTTCACTGCAAAAATCTGGGGAGTGGATCAAAAAATATCCACAAGTTTTATACAAAACAGGTTCTTCGCCTTGGGGGCATGCCTTACCTTGGGGTGATGCAACTGTCGCTGCCGATGGCAAAATAAACTTATGTGTATATAAATGGCCGGTTGATGGAATTTTATCAGTACCTGGCTTGAAAAATAAAATCAAAGCAGCTTGTGTTTTAACAGATAAAGGTCCACAAAGCATTGAAATTACGACTGAAAATGGATGGACAAGTTTTCACTTACCTGCCGTTCGTCCCGAAAAATTGATTTCAGTCATTGAGGTAGAAACAGAAGGAAAACCAGAGGTCACTGAGGGTTTTGGTATTGATCCTGTATTCACTACCTCTGTACCTGTTGGATTTGCACAATCATCAGAAAATGTCAACATTGAACACAAGAGATGGATGGAAAAATTCGGTGAATGGAAACATATTTCACAAGCACAGGATTGGACGAATGATAGTAAATTGTCTTGGGAATTTGAGGTGATGCAACCTGGTGAATATCGAGTAGATTTGAACTATAGCGGTGCCGGACGAATAGTTTGGCGGGTCGAAACAGAAGAAGGAGATATGTTACAAAATGAGCAAAATTCTTCTCATGTATACAATACCTACGAAATGGGTCTAATCAAATTTGATAAACCTGGCAAACATACGGTCACCGTTTCTTTTATTGATGGTAAAAAGGAAAAAGCAAGTTTGAAAAGTATTGAATTTACACCATTGGAATACTTAGATTAGTAAACCGAAAAATGTCTCAATTTCTGAAAATTTTTATCAGTTCAATCATTCTTTGTCTGTTTGTTTTTAGTACAGCGAAATTGTCTGCTCAAAAGGAACAACCTAATATCATTTTCATCTTTGCTGATGATTGGGGTTATGGTGATTTGGGTAGTTATGGTGCAACGGAAGTAGCAACACCTAATATTGATAAACTAGCTGCTAAAGGAATTAAATTCACCCAGTTTCATACTACAAGTGGGGTTTGCTCTCCTAGCCGTGCATCTGTTTTAACAGGGAAATTCCCCGCAGAAAATCGGGTACACGGTCATTTTGCGACGGAAGAAAAGAATATTAAACGAGGAATGCCGAATTGGTTAGATGAGACCTTACCTGTCTATTTACCAAAAATGATGCAAAAAGCAGGGTACACCACTGCACATTTTGGTAAATGGCATCTTGGGGGTGGCGGATTCCCAAACGGCGATACGCTAGCACCTCCACCCAAGCAGTATGGCTATGATGAAACTCGAGTATGGAATGGAAATGGTCCAACTTGGAAAGGTGATCAGCATTTTCCGACTACCCGTTATATGGACAATGATACACTTTGGGTACATAATTCAAGCCGTTTAGCCATAGATGAAACAATTGATTTTTGGAAAAGAAATCAAGAGAACGATAAACCTCTTTTTATCAATTTATGGTTAAAAGATCCCCACACGCCACTGTGGCCGACAGATGAACAGCGAGCTCCCTATAAAGATTTTTCTGAAGACAAAGAAACTTATTATGCGGTATTGACAGATGCCGATTATCATATAGGAAGATTGTTAGATTTTTTAGAAAAAATAAATGCAGAAGAAAATACTTTGGTACTTTTCTCGAGTGATAATGGACCTGCAGGTTGGGGACCTTCAAAGACTGCTGGTTCGACCGGAGGTCTTAAGGGACGCAAAGTCGACATTTTTCAGGGTGGCGTTAATGTTCCTTTTATTGCCTATCAAAAAGGTAAAACCCCAATAGGAAAAACGGATAGTACATCCCTTTTGTCAGCAGTTGATTTGTTACCAACTTTTTGTGAATTGGCAAACATTGATCTACCAAAAAATTATCAACTTGACGGCGAAAGCTTTGCGGGAGTTTTTACTGGAAAAAAAATTAAGCGTACAAAACCATTATTTTGGGATTGGCGATTTTCACGTAATAATACTGAGACCCATTGGGCCGCAGGTGCAGTACGTTTTGGAGATTGGAAACTATTGATTGATAATAAAGGAACAAGAAAAGAGTTGTACCAAATTGTTATTGATCCTTTTGAGAAACATAACTTAGCAAAAGTAAAAATTGAAAAAACAGAAGAACTTTCGATGATGCTCATCGCATGGCAAAAGCAACTTCCACAATAAAAAATTATGAAAAATTACACACAATTAACCAGTCTTGCTTTACTATTATTTTTTGTCGGCTGTCTACAAGCTCAGACCAAAAAAGATAAGCCGAATGTCATTGTCGTTATCACGGATGATCAAGGCTACGGCGACCTCGGCTGTCACGGAAATCCTATTATCAAAACTCCAGCAATTGATGCTTTTTATGAAAAATCAGTTCGCCTAACGGACTTTCATGTTGGACCAACTTGTGCACCCACCCGTGCAGGATTATTGACAGGTCGTTATGCCAATCGAACTGGAGTCTGGCATACCATCGGTGGTTGTTCAATCTTGCGAGAAGAAGAAGTTACGGTGGCGGATGTCTTTTCAGATAATGGTTATGAAACTGGGCTTTTTGGTAAGTGGCATTTAGGAGATAGTTATCCTTCACGTCCACAAGACAAAGGATTTAATCATGTCGTTGCGCACGGTGGCGGAGGTGTAGGACAAACCAATGATATTTGGAATAACGACTATTTTGATGATACCTATTTGGTAAACGGTGTACCTAAGAAGTTTGAAGGATATTGTACGGATGTATGGTTTGAC
>JALZUU010000575.1 GCA_023300665.1 Saprospiraceae bacterium
GCTTCTACCTCTTCTAATGCCAATGGTGATATTTCTCAGAATAATAATGGTTTTAGTGATTATTGGTTAGGTAAGTTGGATGCCGACGGTAATCTACTTTGGGAAATAAATTATGGAGGAGATAATATTGATCAATTACAAGCAGCTAAACCAACGCCAGATGGTGGTTATATATTAGGAGGATATTCTAAATCAACTATAAGCGGTGATAAGTCAGAAGCAAACATTAATCAATTTAGCCTAGATTATTGGGTGGTCAAAGTAGATGTTGCTGGAGTGAAAGAATGGGATCGTACGCTTGGAGGTCAAGCAGATGAATTTTTCTGGGATTTAGAAGTAGCGCACGATGGTGGTTATATTTTAGCAGGAAATACCTTTTCTGATATGACCGGAAATGTTTCCGAAAATAACTATGGAGTTACAGATTATTGGATTGTAAAGCTTGCCGCAAATGGTAATTTAGAATGGGAAAAGGTATACGGTGGTGACCAACAAGATTGGTGCTTCGATGTATTGGCTACCTCAGATGGTAATTATTTGATTTCCGGCCATTCAAATTCTGGAGCAACAGGTAATAAAACCACCGCTTCTCAAGGAAGTAATGATTTTTGGACTTTAAAAATAGATCCTTCTGGAAATATTATCTGGCAAAGATCATTTGGTGGTGCAAGTGATGATCAAATCCACGATGTAGTAGAAGCCAACGCTGGAGGCTTCTTACTCGCAGGTTATTCTAACTCAGATGCTAGCCCAGAAAAAACAGAAGCCAATATTGGAGATTATGATTACTGGGTAGTTCGCATAGATAATAATGGAAATAAAATATGGGATAGAACCCTTGGTGGAGTAGAAAAGGATCAACTTCAAACGGCTCAACAAAACTCAAAAGGTACTTATCTGTTAGGAGGACTCTCAGGTTCTGGTGCAACCGGAACTAAAACGATTCCTTCGAATGGTCAACAAGACTACTACCTAGTATTTTTAAGTGATGCAGGTGTCGTGTTTTATGATGATGCTTATGGAGCAAGTGCCTTAGATGATATGTACAGTGCTACCTATACTTCAGATAATGGAATCCTGTTAGCTGGAAATTCTAATTCAAATGCTAGTGGCGATAAATCAGAAAATAACAACGGTCCAGTATGGTCTTTTGATACTTGGTTTGTAAAACTTACTTGTGATTATGATCTAACACTTAGAGATACCACTACTTGTATTGGACAACCCGTAAATATTAATGCGACTTCTTTTTTAGGTTGTTCTTACGAATGGAGCGATGGATTTACCAACGCTATTAGAACAGTTACACCTACTGTACAGACAACATACGAAATTACGGTGACCAGTGTGAATGGCTGCGAAATGATTGATAGTATTACCGTTACTACCCAAATGCTTCCAGAAGTAATTTTAGGTAATGACACAACTATTTGTGATGGTAATTCTGTTATCCTAGATGCTGGAAATGCAGGCAATGATTTTAATTGGTCACCCGCTTCAACTAGCCAAACAATCACAGCGACAACTACTGGTCTTTATGAGGTAACAGTAACAAATAGCAACGGTTGTTCTTCTACTGATGCCATCAATGTGACAGTGAATGACCTACCAGTTGTTGACCTTGGAGCAAATCAAGTGATTTGTAGCGATGCAACATATGAGCTGGATGCAGGTAATCCAGGGGCAGCGTATTTATGGTCAACAGGAGAAACCACCAGAACAATCATCGTAGATACTTCTGCTATTTATTCTGTAACAGTTACGGATGCGGGCTGTTCTTCTGAAGATGATTTTTCTCTTACGGTAAATCCAATACCAACCATTACTTTAGCAAACGATACGACCATCTGCGCAGGTGAAACAGCTATCCTTACATTTAATATGGAAGGAAATGGTCCTTTTGATGTAATCTATGATGATGGAAATTCATCCAATATGTTAAATGGGGTCAACGATGGCCATATGCTTATGGTTACTCCCGGTACTACCACAACCTATTCGATTGTTTCAATCGATGATGACGCAACACCTACTTGTACGAATACAGGAAACACTGTAACGGTATCTGTAAATCAGATATATTCTTTTCCTCAAAATGCGACCATCTGTCAAGGCGACAGTATAGAAATTAATGGAGCGTTTATTAAAAATTCAGGAACATATACAGACTCATTACTCAGCTTTCATGGATGTGATAGTCTTCTAATTATCGATTTATTTGTTGCTCCACTTCCTGTTACTATGATTCCACTTACTAGTTGTAATCCACTAGATACGGGAAGTGTAGTGGAGGTATATCCTAGCTTTTATAGTTGTGATAGTACCGTTATTACAACGACCAGTTTACTACCAAGCGATACCTTATTGACTTCATTAGAAAGTTGTAGTCCACTAGATACTGGCTTAGTAGTGTTCCAACTATCAAATCAATTTGGCTGTGATTCAGTAATCTTCCAAACGACCAGTTTACTACCAAGTGATACCTTATTGACTTCGTTAGAAAGCTGTAGTCCACTAGATACTGGCTTAGTAGTATTCCAATTGACGAATCAATTTGGCTGTGATTCAGTAATCTTCCAAACGACCAGTTTACTACCAAGCGATACGTTATTGACCTCGTTA
>JALZUU010000576.1 GCA_023300665.1 Saprospiraceae bacterium
GGACGACCATAATCAAGGCCAGCAAACATTTGATAAGTTTCCCTTCCTGCTGTTCCATTACCAATCGCTAGTGCATCAATTTTATATTTTTTAATCAACTGCTTAATTTCAGATACCGCTTGGTCTGCTTTTGATTGAGGAGGATGCGGATAAATATTGCCGTTGTAAATTAAATTTCCTTGAGCATCCAGACAAACTACTTTACAACCTGATCTAAAGCCAGGATCCAGTGCCAAAATACTTCGTTGACCTAAAGGTGCGGCTAATAAAAGCTGGCGCAAATTTTCGGTAAATACTTGAATAGCTTCCTCGTCTGCTTTTGCCTTGGCGAGATTTCGAAATTCTGTTTCGATAGAAGGAGCTAATAATCTTTTATAACCATCTCCTACAGCCAATGCGATTTGTTCGCCTGCTTCATTTTTATTTTGGACAAATATTTTTTCTAAATGATAAAGCGCTTCCTCCTCTTCTGGACCAATTTTTACCCGTAGAAAACCTTCATCTTCTCCTCGGCGAATAGCCAATAAACGGTGAGAAGGACAACGACTTAGTTTTTCAGCATATTCAAAATAGTCTTGGTATTTCGCTGCTTCTTTTTCTTTACCACGAACAAGTTTTGCTCTAATAAAAGCATCTTCTTTAAAACTTTGTCGAACACTGATTCGAGCTTCCTCTGTTTCATTAACTTGTTCTGCGATAATATCTCTTGCACCTTTTAGCGCATCTTCTATAGACGTTACTTTGTCCGAAAGTAGGGTAGATGCAAATTCACTGATGTTGAAATTTTCTTGTGTGAGTAGCTTTGTAGCGAGCGGTTCTAATCCATTTTCGCGAGCGACAGAAGCACGTGTTTTACGTTTACGCTTATACGGGAGATATAAATCTTCTAGCTCATTTAGCTGATAAGTTTTCTTTATTTTTTGAAGCAATTCTGGCGTCATTTTACCTTGCTCTTCGATAGAAGCGATAATGGTTTCTCGACGTTTATCAATGTCTTTTAATTTTTGAAGTTGCTCTTGGATGGTAGCAATTTGAACCTCGTCAAGAGAGCCAGTGACTTCTTTTCGATATCGAGAAATAAAAGGAATGGTCGCCCCTTCTTCCAATAGTTTAATGGTATTGGAAATTTTAGTTGTTGGGAGTCCTGTTGCCTTAGCGATCAGGTCTAGGTAAGTGTTGAGCATCGTATTTTATAGTATGTATTTAAGAAAAATTGCGGATTGCAAACCATGAAAATATGGTAAAACAAGTCTAACGCTTCTAATCTACAAATATACTTGCTTACGAGCGTTTAGGAAGGAATTAAAGAAGTGTTTTTAAAAATAATTTCAAATAATCGTTCAATAATCTGCGACAATTTTTTTGCGTTAGCATTGCGTATAAAATTGATTAACCAATAACAATTATTGAGTCCACTACCAAAAGTAAAGATTCTTAGATTTTCAAACAGTTACAATAAATTAAATATTCATAAAGTGTTTAAATTTAAAGATATACACGTTAAAGAGTCTCTGCGTAATTTGCGGCCTCTGCGAGAAAATACTATTACAAGCGATTTCAATATTTATTATGCCGTTAATCATCTACACAAACTCCTGATCATTTCCCCATTCACTCCTCAACTTTTTAAACTCTCTAAGCTCTAGTTCTTCATCTGGCTCTGGCGCTTCAGGAAAACCTTCTAACTTATCCATTTCTTTTTCGATCTCACGATCTTCCCATTCAGGAGACATGACCCCTTTGGTAAAAGGAAATCCAAAAGTATTCACATAATGAATAAAGAGCCCAATCCCCCAGCCAGCAGCAGGGAATAAAAACCAAGGCTCATTATCTCCTGAAATAATATTGATCATGAGCAAAAAGCCGATTACTGGAATATAAGCACCGAGATGTTGATAAAAAGCTTTTTTCTTTTTTACGATTTTTTTAGCACGTTGATAATTATCCATTTGATGAGATTTTTTATGTTTTAATCCTTTTTTTAGCTCTGAGAACTCCGCGAGTTGGCAAAGCGCATAAGCAAGAGTTCTTAAAGCGAATAAGCGATAAGCGAATTTCTTAAAGCCAATAAATGTCCAGTAGTATGTCCACAGCATTTTATTTAATGACAAACAACAACGCTATTTGTTGCATAGATTTACCTAATGTCTAAAATATTTTTCTAAAATATCCACCCGTCATACTACCCAATCCACCCAAAAGTCCACCAATGAATGCAGTAATAAACATCAAAGCTACGCCGCTAACGCCGCCCAGTAAGGTACCCATTCGATTAGCGATAATATAACTACCATGATGGAAATCCCATCCAGCACTGAGTCCCCAAAGTAGAAAGATAGCAATTAATCCGCAAAGAAAACTCTTTCCACCATTCATATCTAGCAAAGCTCCGGCGATAAAACAAACCAAAACTACACTCCACCAAGGTAAAAATTGCGCAGCTAAAAGCCCCACACCAATCATTCCAATTATTCCTAAAATAAATTTCATAACTAACAATATTTTCAATATCTCTATGCTCATAATAATACCAATTACAGTAATAGTCTTTGTCTTCATCCCAGTTGTCTTTTACATCCTCATGTTTTGGCATTTTAAAAATAAATTTTTCGAAAATTGAATAAAGAGTATCACTTCTAAAAGTAAATACTCTTAA
>JALZUU010000577.1 GCA_023300665.1 Saprospiraceae bacterium
GCTTCTAATTCTTGAATTGGATTCCCATATTCCCAAATCGCTCCAACTACTTTTTGATTGGCGTAATACATGATCCCTTCTCCGTGAGGAGCGTGGCGTTTCCAGTTACCAACGTATTTATCGTTGTTCGCATAATAGCAGGTTCCTTCTCCGTCAGGAACACCATTGACAAATTCTCCAACCCACTTAGAGCCGTCACCATATGCATAGACACCGATTCCGTCAGGACAATCTCCACGCGTACAATCCGGTAGTTCGTCAGTCGGAATATTATTGTCTTCTGTATCTACTTTTTCCGTAGTCGCAATTTCGTCTACTTCACTACCCTCTTCGACATATTTACCATTTAGCCATAGCCCAGCGATTTCGCTACCATCCGCTTTATAGAAAGTTCCTTGACCATCTTTATAATTATTTTCCCAATGGCCCGTATACTTGTTGCCATCTTTATAATGCATGGTTCCTTGACCGTGTAGTTTTCCATTTTTAAAATGACCTACATATTTATTACCACTTTTATAGTAGTAGGTTCCTTTTCCATTTTGGAGATCATTTCCCCACGCTCCTTCGTATTTATCTCCTTTTTTAAATTCCATGGTTCCGTTACCCTGGAATTTACTTTCGTTAAAATTACCTTTATAGACATCTCCGTTAGCAAAGGTCATTTTTCCTTTACCTTGACGGAATTGATTTTTCCACTGACCTACATAACGATTACCGTTACTAAAGATCAACATTCCTTCACCATGAATTTTACCATCTTTAAAATCTCCCACGTATCTAGCACCACTAGGATAGGAATAAGTACCCTTTCCTGTTTTACAATTACCCTTTATACATTGGGCTTGAACGGAAGAAAAAGAAAAAATTGTGAGCAAGGCCACGAGACTGCATAGATTTTTCATAACACCATGGGTTTTGGAACTATTAGACGATGGAAATTTCCTAAAAAAGAATAAATTTCAAAAGGATACTGATATAAGACTGCAAAATACTAATAAGGTTAAATCAAAGTCTAAAGTTTTTCAAAAAAAATGTAGCATTGGCTAGATAGGCAGATATTGTTTTATTAGGATAATATTAACACAAGTATCTAACCCTTATAGAAATAAGTATATTGTGTAGAATAGTTATTATCTTTGAATTTAGATATTAATTTGAATTTAGATATTAAAATTGTTTAAAATATCAAATTCATCAAAAAACAATCTTAAAAATGAAAAATTACTTACTCTTTTTCGTACTAGTAATCAGTATTTTAAGCTGTAAAGACATCGCCTCTACAGCTCAAACCGGGACAAATAATACTTCAGAAGAAAAGGCTACTGCCAATCACTTTGGGGAGGCGATATCTGCAAAAGATGCCATCACTTATGATGCGATGTTGACCAATTTGGGTACTAAAGATTCATTAGAAACCAAAGTTAAGGGTAAAGTGAGTGGCGTTTGTCAAGCTAAAGGTTGCTGGATGACCATCGTTTCCCAAGAAGAAGATAAGCCAGAAATGTTTGTTCAATTTAAAGACTATGGATTTTTTATGCCATTGGATTTAGCAGGTAAAGAAGTCGTTATGGCTGGAAAGGCATTTCGCGAAGAAACCTCTGTAGACGAATTGCGTCATTATGCAGAAGACGAAGGACTGTCAGCTGAAGAGATTGCTAAAATCACGGAGCCAGTAGAAGAATTAAAGTTCTTAGCTTATGGAGTTGTGATTGTAGAATAGAAGTCATCAGATACCGCTTTAAGAAATCTAGCTTTTGAGCTAGGTTTCTTAAAGCGAATAACGATTGCTAATCCTTAGACTATAAATATGCGTTTAGGTTTCCTCTATTGGTGGCTGTTTTTGTTTTGCCTTCCGGCAAATATGGTATCTCAATCCCTTGCCGACAGCTTATTGGAAGTCCTCAACAACGAATCCGTCGATACCCAACGGGTGCATCTACTCAATGATCTAGGTTGGGAATATAAATACGATGATGAAGCCAAAGCCCGTCAATATTTACAAGAATCCATCAGTCTTTCTGAAAAAATAAATTTTAAAAAAGGTGCTGCCCAAGCCTTTAATAATTTAGGAGTCGTAGCTGCTATTCAAGGAGATATAGAACAAGCCATGACCAATTATGAGCGCGCCTTATTGCTACGTCAAGAATTAAATGATCAAAAAGGCGTCGCTTCTCTCTATAATAATCTCGGAAATCTTCAAGAAGGAAAAGGAGATTATTTAGGTGCCTTAGAGAATCTTCAACAATCTCTCGTCATTCGTCAGCAGCTTCAGGACACACAACGAATGGCTCGCGTACTTTATAATATCAGTTATGTCCACGAACGAATGGGCAATTATCCCGAAGCATTAGACTATGTACTCCGCCACCTTGAACTCCTAAAAGGAACCGAAGATGCTTATAGTCTTTTCAATGCTTATACCCTATTGGGTAATATCAACGTAGAACTGGAAATTTACAACGAAGCACTCAATTATTACCAACAAGCACGCACGATTGCGGAAGATATTGGTGACGATTACGAACTAGCTATCGCTTATAATAATCTCGGAAATATGCTAGACGATCTAGCTGAACAAGACTATAAAAATGAAAAATATGCGACAGCACGTCCTCGTTTTTCTCAGGCATTGGGTTATTTACAACGCGCTTTAACCATTTACGAAAAGACAGAAGATCAAGAAGGAGCGGGCAATACCAATAATAATCTTGGCGTAGTTTATAAAAATTTAGGAAGTTATTTTTTAGAATTAGAAAAACAAGACTCTGCCAATATTTACCTTAATCGTTCCTTATCTTTTTTGAATAAAGCACTCACCATTCACCAAACCCTCAATAATCGAAAAGGAATCATTGAAACTTATAATGGGTTTGGAGATGTTTACCGACGATTGGAAGACACAGACAAAGCCTTAAGTTATACCAAAGATTATCTTGATTTAGCCATTGAGATGGACGATCAAAAATTTATTCAAAAAGCATACAAAGACTTATCTCGGGTTTATGCAGATAGAAAAAAATATAAAAAGGCGTATAAGTTTAGAAAAAAATATGACGAAACTCGTTATGAGCGACTCAGTGAAGACATCGTTCAACAAAATGCTAGACGTCAAGCAATCTTTGGTGATTATCAAGTACAGCTAGAAAATGAACGACAAGAAAAAGCCTTGGTCGCACAAGAAGTACAATTACAACGCACCACATTTTTTCGAAATTCACTGATCATCGGTGCTTTAGGATTACTAGCCATTGCCCTTTTAATTTTTAATCGTTACCGAATAAAATCGAAAGCAAATCAGGAACTTGCAGAGAAAAATAGTATCATTGAAAAAGAGAAAAAAAGGAGTGATGACCTACTTTTAAATATCTTACCAGCAGAAACGGCACGAGAATTAAAGGAAAATGGTAAGGCAAAAGCCAAACAATATGCTTCAGTTACAGTTTTATTTTCCGACATTGTATCTTTTACCCAAATTGCGGAAGCTTTCTCTGCTACTGAATTAGTTACTTTGTTAGACGATTGTTTCCGTGGATTTGACAAAATTGCCATTAAGTATGGTATTGAAAAAATAAAAACCATCGGCGATGCGTATATGTGTGTAGGTGGTCTTCCAGTACCGAACGAAACCCATGCTTACGATGTAGTAAGGGCTGGAATCGAAATGCAAGCGTTTGTAAAAAACTATAATCGAACACTTGCCGAACGTGGATTATCTGACTTAGCCATTCGAATTGGAATACATACAGGGCCAGTAGTAGCAGGAATTGTGGGAAGCACAAAATTTGCTTATGATATTTGGGGAGATACCGTTAACTTGGCAGCTAGAATGGAATCAGGAGGAGCCGCTGGTCAGGTAAATATTTCTCGTACAACTTACGAACAAGTGAAAGATCGATTTTCATTTGAAGAACGAGGAAAAATAAAAGTAAAAAATAAAGGAGCGATAGAAATGTATTTCGTCAATTCTAAGATACGAAACGGCATAAAAAATGCTGATAAAATAAATTAGATGGATTACTCCGCTAGTAAAGATTTTATTTTAGGTAAACTAGAAAGGGATTTATCACCCGATCTGTATTACCATGGGGTACACCACACGCTCGATGTGCTGGCTACCGCAGAATTTTTATGCGTTGAAGAAAAGATTAATGATTACGATACCCTTCTTTTAAAGACCGCTGCACTATTTCATGATGCTGGTTTTTTACAAAATAATCTCAATCACGAAGCACTCGGATGTGATCTCGTCCGAGAACATTTACCCAACTTTGGATATTCTGAAAAAGCGATTGAAAAAATTTGTGGAATGATTACCTCCACCAAAATTCCTCAGTCTCCAAAAAATAAACTAGAAGAAATTATTTGCGATGCAGATCTAGATTATCTGGGTAGAGATGATTTCAAAAAAATAGGCGATACCCTCTTCGAAGAGTTAAAAGCTTATAATTATCTCAAAACCCGCGAAGAATGGGATACGATGCAGATAGCCTTCTTAGAAAAACATAGTTTCTTCACGGAGAGTAGCCAAACTAAACGTCAATCAAAAAAAGCAGAACACCTCGCTCAACTAAAAAAGAGCATGCAAAATACCTAATCTTCCTTCATATTACTTAATTCCAATATCCTTACAGATAAGTTATTAACAAAAAAAGCACTTACCCGATTTCCATCGAATAAGTGCTAGTTGCTGTGAGAGAAGGACTCGAACCTTCACGAGGAGGTTAGCCATAGTACAGGTTAATATAGTGGTCAACCCTAGCATTGCCGAAGCAAAACTTATACTACGTTTATTCCTTGATCCTCACCCCCGAGACAAGGGGGCATGGCTGCCAACTTTCATCACCTCACAGTATTGAGACAATTAAGAGATAATCTTTTTTATCTCCTTTTGTTAATACAAATATAAGCCCAAACGCTATATTGATGCAATATTTTTAATGAAAATATTTATTTTTTACAAAATTTTTATAAAATCAATAATTATTTAAACATATTTACATTTTTAAACATTAAAAAAGCAGTATCATTGAAATATTTGCAATGAACAGCCTAATTACTGCCACTTTCCCATATTAATAGCTTTTTATTTAGCATAAAATCAATAAAACACGATTAAACTATATATTTTTTCATAAAAAACTAGCATTTAAACAATGCAGGTAAAGGCATAATTTTTGGTATTCAAAGAATACCACTACTCTAATTAATATATATGCCTTTCCTAATTAATTTTATACCGCCGGAATACCGAGCAAATACAAGACTCAAAATCAGTATTTTACTGATTCTCACTGTAAATTTCGGTGTACTACTCTATTCAATCGGCATCAGCTTACTTTTCTGGAAATTAGACTTTCAATATGGTATAGTCGTAGCAGCAGGAGCCATCGTTGCTTCTTTATTATTCTTTGTATTAACTCGTTTTAATAAATCTATCTTATTAAACGGTTTTTACTTTACATTTTGTAGCCTAGCCATCTTTACCTCGATTAGTTTAGGTACCGGAGGAATTCATTCTCCTTTTTTACCTTGGTTTTTAACGATTCCAGCATCCATTTTTTTTTATATCAAAGGAAAATATGCGCTACCTTGGGTCTTTATAACCGTTGGTTGTCTGATAGTCCTTACGATGAGTAGTTTATTAGGCATTACAATTACCAAACCTCTTCCAGATAATGTCTTAGTCTATTTAAGGATTATCAACTTTACCATTATGACTTATTTATTGGTACGAGTTGTACATTCTTTCCGATTTAGTTATCGCTACGTAAATAAAAAATTAAATAAAGCAGTAGAAAAATTAGAAGAGACCAATGACGATCTACAAAATTTTGCCTACATCGCTTCTCATGATCTACAGACACCTTTAAAAAGTATCAACAGTACGATTAAAGCGCTAAAGATTCACCATAAAAATAATAACCATCAACCGGATATGGTTGAGACTCAGTGTCTTGACTTTATAGAAAACAATACAAGCAGACTCTCGAATCTAGTAGAAGAAATTTTAAATTATTCACGCGCAGGCCAACATGAATCAAATTTAGAGATGGTAGATTTAAATGAAATCATGGAAGAGGTTCGCCAACAAGTGACAGCAACTGGCCAATATCCAAATTTCATTCTTAAGTCTGTACAGCTTCCGACTGTCGTTACCGACCGTACGATGATTTTTCAGATATTTCAAAATATTATCGAAAACGGCCTAAAATATAATGACAACAAACATCCATCAATCTTCATTGATCTGGCACCAGATATGAAATTCGATCATATTACGGTCACAGATAACGGAATTGGTATTAAACCTGAGGATCAAGATAAAATCTTTGGAATGTTCAGCAGAGTAGGTGAAACACAAAAATATAAGGGTACCGGTATCGGTCTAGCTATCTGTAAACGAATCATGGATGAGAGTGGTGGAAAAATCTGGTTGACGTCTGCATTAGGAGAAGGAAGTGTTTTCCACATAGAAATTCCCAAACAAAAGCAGTCAAAAACCATGTCCAACCCTAAAAACACCAATACGGGGAACAAAATTGAGGCAAAAAAAGTTAACTAAGTACCTTTAAAGCCTATTAAATCCACATAAAAAAATCAAATTTAAATTCTCTGTAAAAAAATAGGCTTAATTATTGCACTTTTTTATAGAAAAGAATACCTTTGTCCCGCTCAATTAGGGTAGGCCTATAATTAGGACTTCTTTATTTGAAAAGCCTCAATAGCTCAGTTGGTTAGAGCGGCGGACTGTTAATCCGTAGGTCCAAGGTTCAAGTCCTTGTTGAGGCGCATTACTTAAAACGGTATCACTTAGTTGTGGTACCGTTTTTTTTTATCTTTGTCAAAAAAAATTATGACTGAAGGATACATTAAAACAACCCACCCTACTCCTGCTATCGCAGAGATAACTTTCTTTCATCCAAAACATAACTCTCTTCCTGGTCACTTACTCGCAGAGCTAAAAGCAGCCATTGAAACAAGTGCTGCCGATACTGCCACTCAAGTCATCATTTTAAAAAGTGGAGGAGATCGAACTTTTTGTGCTGGTGCCAGCTTTGATGAACTAATTTCTATTAATGATCCTGCCACTGGGAAAAAATTCTTCCAAGGTTTTGCGGGAGTCATTAATGCCTGCCGTAAATGTCCAAAGATTATTATCGGCCGAGTACAAGGCAAAGCAGTTGGTGGCGGTGTAGGTATTGCCGCAGCAGTAGATTATTGTCTTGCTACCAAATATGCGTCCGTCAAGCTGAGTGAATTAAATATTGGAATTGGACCTTTCGTTATTGGTCCAGCGGTAGAAAGAAAAATCGGTGGATCCGCCTTTAGCCAACTTGCACTAAACGCCAATGTTTTCCAATCTCCCGAATGGGCAAAAAATAAAGGACTCTACGCAGAAGTACACGAATCTGCCGAAGCGCTCGATGAAGCCACCATGGCCTTGGCAAAATATCTAGTGAGCACGAATCCAGAAGCACAGCGGGAACTTAAAAAGATATTCTGGGAAGGAACAGATCATTGGGATAAACTCCTCGAAGAACGCGCAGCAATGAGTGGCCAACTTGTATTATCAGACTATACTAAATCTGTCTTAAAGCAATATAAATAGAGATGAAAATAACCAATGGTGTTTTAGCCATACTCTTTATAATATTCGCCCTCTTACAGCTAAATGATCCTGATCCTTGGCTTTGGGTTGCAATATATGGAGCGGTAGGAATCCTCTGTGGTGCGACGGCCTTAGGACGTTATCCTCCAAAAATTATCTTAGGAGGAATTCTTTTAACCATTTTTGGAATCGGCTGGTATATTCCACATCTTATGGACTGGTTAGAAAATGGAATGAATTCGATTACTACTTCTATGAAAGCAGATACTCCATACGTAGAATTAGTTAGAGAGTCGTTAGGATTGGTACTTGTGTTGGTGACTTTGATCTGGCTTTATTGGTCAGGAAAAAGAAGTTCCAACAAAGGTATATAGGAACTAGGAATAAATATTTTAGCTTTTTAGTAGCGAGTATTCATTTTTTAGATCTGTTTTGGTTTTTAACCGCTCTACAGGGACTGTACCACTAAGTGTGTCA
>JALZUU010000578.1 GCA_023300665.1 Saprospiraceae bacterium
ATACATTTTAGATTCACCATCAATAAAGTCTACTTCTACAATGTAAACATAAACTCCAGACTGTGCCTCTCTATTACGGAAGTTACCGTCCCAACTTCCACGCGTTGGATCATCGGTTGGGAAATCACGATCACTAAAGATTACTTCACCCCAACGATTAAAAATCCGTACACTTCGTACGATGGCCACATCTTGACCACCATGAATGGTAAATTGATTATTACCATTAGTCGAATTAGGATTAAACGCATTAGGGATATAAATTGATCGAGGCTTATTCACTTGAACCAATAAATCATCTGATGCAGTACAACCAAATTCATCTGTAACGGTAATAGAATAAGAAGTTGTAAATAATGGACTAACAACTGGTCTCAATCCTTCTAGCGTATCTCCATCAAAACCAATTGCCCAAACATAAGCACTATCAGGAATTGATAGATCATTTGACATCGGTTCTAGTGTAAGCATATCTCCTAAAGTAATTTCTCTTACATCAAAGCTATCTAAATCAATGGTCAATTCTTCTACCGAATCTACTATTACATCAACATCATTTGTACAACCATTAGCATCTTCTACCGCTAAGCTAAACGTTCCAGATCCTAAGTTTCCAAAGAATTGAGCACTTGTAAAGTCTCCATTGTTTAAAGAATATCGGTAAGGTAATCTTCCACCTTGCACTTCATTGATAATAATCACACCATTTCTATCACCAAAACATTCTGGAGCATCAGTTTCTACCTCTAAGGTTATTGGAGCAGGACCACTTATTGGGAAACTATTTTCTCCAGTACATCCTTCTTGATCCGTTACAATTATACTGTAGTTACCTTGGCCTATATCAGCGATCGTTGGTCCGTTGGTTCCATCTGCCCAAGCATAAGAATAACCAGCATTACCACCTGTTGCGCTTACCGTGATAAATCCATCTTCTGATTCATTACAAGAAGTATTAAGACCATTGAAATCAGAAATATCTGTTAAGCTAATCGCTACTGGCGCAGGAGCTGGAACAACTACATCAATGGTTCCATTACAGCTATTCTGATCTGAAACAACTAACGTATAATTTCCTGGTTCTAAATCGGATATATCTTCAACAGTTTGTCCATCACTCCATAGGTAGTCATAACCTCCTGTTCCACCGACAACACTCACCTCAATTCCACCATCAGTCGTATTACTACAGGTAGCCGCTAAAGGATCAGCAGTTAAGCTAATAGCATCTGGCTCGGTAATAAGAACTGATTCAGTTACCGTACAACCACTGCCATCGGTTACAATCACTTCATAAATTCCAGCAGGTAAGTTATCAGGATTTGGTACTGGAGGAGCACCATTGGTCCACTGGTAAGCATAATCACCGGTACCACCTTGTACCGTCAATTCGATAGAGCCATCTGCGCTACCATTACAAAGCGTGCTAGATTGTGGATCAATCACAAATGCTTCTAATAGTGGCGGTTCCGTAATCGTTACCATTACAGGGAACGTACAACCTACCGCATCTACTGCAGTGATTTCATAAATACCAGGAAGAAGATCGTTGACAGAAGTCTGTCCATTAAAGTTAGGATCATTCCAAATAATATCTACAGGAGCTGTACCACCTGTTACATTCAAATCAATAGTACCATCATTTGCGCCATTACAAGTAATTGGAGTAGATGTTACCCCTATTTCAGGTGCGTTTGGACTCGTCACTGAAATATTGAATGGTAGTGCTTGACAGTTATTCTGATCGGTAATCGTTACGTTGTATAATCCAGCAGTTAAGTTACCAGGATTAGATACTGGATCAGCGCCGTTATCCCAAAGATAGGTATAGTCTCCGGTTCCTCCTGTTACGGTTAAGTTGATAGTACCATTTGCCACTCCACAAGTCGCCTCCGTGGCAGTTCCAATAATCATGATTGGATCTGGTTCTGAAATCGTGGTAGAGTATTCAAAACTACAGCCATCTGCATCTATCACCGTAAGTGTATAAGGACCAGCAATTAAGTTATCATTCAATTCATCCGTATCACCGTTACTCCACATAAAGGAATAAGTACCGGGTCCAGAACCACCTTGAGCAGTTACTTGAATCGATCCATTATTTCCACCAAAACAATCAACTTGGCTAATTGGTCCTTCAAGAACTGTTAATGCATTTGGTTCTGAAACCTCAAAACTTTCACTTAAAGTACAACCTCTTGCATCCATAAAATCAAGTACATAAGTTCCAGGAGTTAGATCTTGAATATCTTGCGAAGAAGCACCATTACTCCAAGTATAAGTATAAGGAGTTGTTCCTCCCGTAATACCAATTGCTACACTACCGTTGGCGTTTCCACAAGTTGCTTCTATCACTTCTTCGATATTAAGCGTTAATATCTCTGGTTCACCAATGGTGATTATTTCAACTGCAGAACAGTTAAGATCATCAGAAACGGTTACAGTGTAAGTACCCATTGGTAAATTCGTTGGACTAGGTTGGTCATCAAAATCATCATCACTCCAATCGTAGGTATAATCACCAGATCCTCCAGTAACATTTATCGTTGCCGTACCCGTTGCAGTACCATTACAAGCTGCATCTGTGGAAGC
>JALZUU010000579.1 GCA_023300665.1 Saprospiraceae bacterium
TAAATTTATCTTAAAACAACCATTTTATTAGAAACACGAGAATCTCCGTTAGAAAAACTATAAGTATAGATTCCGTTTTGGAGTTGACTTCCGTCAAAAGGAATACGATTAGTACCAGCTAAGATGGTTACTTTCTCCGTATGTATTCGCTTACCAACTAGATCAAAAACTTCAAAGGTTAGTTCTTCACGAGAAAGAGAAGTAACTTCAATCGTCGTTTCATAACCAAATGGATTCGGTGTATTTGTCAGTGAGATTTGTTGATTTAAATAATCTCTCGTGTTAGTAGTCATCTCACAAGCTCCTTCTTCCATAACTTCTAAAAAGTAATTTCCTTCTGCTCCTGGAAATGCTCCTGTATTATCAGGCAAAACAATTGGTAGAGAAGGAAAAGGACTTGCGGGGAATACGGTTGCATTAATAGTGATATCTTTTATCCCAATATCTGCAGAATTAGTTGGCGTACCAAATAAAATAATACAAGAAAGTGTATCATCTGGAATTAACACACAAGTAGGAGGATTACAAGCATAACTCATTCCTTCAGGTAAATTTTGAACTGCTCCAGTGGTAGTCACATTTACAGAATCAATATCCACCTGAAGACCAGCAAACGTTACGCTTGGTGGGACCTTTATGGTTATAACAAATTCGTAAGGCTCATTGATACAAGCAGGTATCTGAATCCCTCCATCAGGACGATCCATTGTAAAAGGTACAGGAAAAACTCCTGCTGCTGAATCTTGAAATAACAAATCTGGAAGACAAGACTGTGCAGTTACCAGCGTTACGATAAAAGAAGCGAAAAAGAATAGTATAGCTTTTTTCATTATCTATTTTTTTGATTAAATATTTTTGATTTATAGAACGGCATTTTTAAAAAACTTCCATACTAAGGTAGCATTTAGATCGCAAGTTATCTCTTTTTCTGGTGTAAAAATGACAGTAATTACTAATTTAAGATTTTTTTAATACCCTCTAAAGGAAATTTATCCCTTTGTTTTTACTAATTTTGCGCTGTACTTTCTTTTCCCACACTACATTGATGTTTACCTTATTTATCAACTGACTTACCCCTTATAGTTGGCTAGTAGTATGAAATCCAGTGTACTTTATTAGGTATACATTCGGCAATTTCTTATCTTAAAGCAACTATAAAGTATTACCGTCTTTAGGGCTTGTCAAAACTTTCATTAGTGAAACCGAACAATTGAGTATTATGAAAAAATTTACCCTCGCTAACAGATTTCTGGTTTTTATTTTTATTTGTTTTTCTAGTTCTATACTAGCTCAAACCGTCAAAATATCTGGGCAAATCTTAGATCAAAAATCAGGGGAACCTCTTATATCCGCTACCGTACGGGCAGGTGATATCGGAACAACCACCGACTTAGATGGAAATTTTAAACTTAACTTAATTCCCGGAAATTATACGCTTTCCTATTCTTATGTTGGTTACGAGACAGGAAATATGGATATTAAAGTTGAAGATAATAATCCTATTCAACTCAACCTTCAACTCGCCGAAACTGCTAACATTCTACAAACTGCTACTGTCACTAGTGGTCGTTACGAAAAACCATTAGGAGAAGTAACCGTTTCTCTCGAAGTACTCAAACCTGCTTTAATTGATAATACCAATGCCACTACCGTTGATCAAGTACTCGACAAAGTTCCTGGGGTAAATATCATTGACGGACAACCCAATATTCGAGGGGGATCGGGCTGGTCGTTTGGTGCGGGTAGCAGAGTATTGGTCTTGGTTGATGATATTCCAATTTTACAAGCAGACGCAGGTAGTACCAGTTGGGGAGATATTGCCGTAGAAAATATTGAACAAATCGAAGTCGTAAAAGGAGCTGCTTCTGCCCTCTACGGATCTTCCGCAATGAATGGCATTATCAATATCCGAACTGCTTACGCAAAAGCTAAACCTATCACTAAATTTTCTACTTATTATACCGGCTATATGAATCCTGCCAATGAGGAACAAATTTGGTGGGATGGTGATCCGGAAGAAACGGTTGTTCCTAGTTTGTGTGAAGGGCCAATTTCAGATACTTGCCAAATGCGCAACTACCGCCCTCATGCCATAGGAATCAGCGCATCACATCGCCAGCAAATTGGAAAATTCGATCTAGTGCTTAGTAGTTTTGTTCGAAAAAGTGATAGCTTTCGCGAAAATACTTATGGTGATCATCAACGATTTAATTTTGGTACCCGTTACCGACTAAGCGACCGACTAAGTTTTGGTTTAAACGGAAATTTTAATCGTAGTAAGAGCATCAGTTATTTTTACTGGCTCGATGGAAATGCTGGTGCTTACCGCGCCAACCCTGAGGAACAAGTGGGAGAACCTTCTCGTCGTTTCCGATATACCATCGACCCTTTTTTAACCTACTTTGATAAATCTGGTAATCGACACAAAGTACAAGGTCGTTTTTACAATATTGACAATAGAAATACAGAAAACCAATCCAATGCTTCTAAACTCTACTACGGAGAATATCAGTTTCAGAAAAAATTTGACAAGCTTAATTTAGTAACTACTGCAGGAATCGTTGGGACACGCACCAATGTACGAGCAGAACTTTATGGTGACACCACTTTTACTTCTAATAATCTTGCTGGTTTTTTACAACTTGAAAAAAAGATTGGTACGCGTTTAAATATTTCCGGTGGTCTACGTTTCGAACGCAATACGCAACGACGTCCTGAAGTGTTCCAACAAGACACTTTGATCGGCGGAAAAGTAACAGAGTCTCGTCCTATTTTCCGATTAGGAACCAGCTATAAAATTGGGGCTGCTACTTTTCTTCGTGCTTCCTTCGGACAAGGTTACCGATATCCAACCATTGCAGAAAGATTTATTACTACACAAGCTGCAGGACTTAATATTGCAGCCAATCCAAATTTAGATTCCGAGACTGGATGGAGTGGAGAATTTGGTGTTAAGCAAGGATTTAAAATAGGTGGATTTAGTGGCTTTGTAGATGCCTCTGCTTTTTGGACAGAGTACCAAGACATGATCGAATTTAATCTTTTTGCCGTAGGATTTTCAATTGCTTTTCAAGCCCGTAATAT
>JALZUU010000580.1 GCA_023300665.1 Saprospiraceae bacterium
TCATAGGGCTATCAACGTGTAATAACGGATCCATCATTTGTAATCCTTTCAGATCCAAATCTGATCCTACTCCAGTATTTTTAAAGCTACCAAAAGCTAAGTTTAAGTCCCAAACGATTGGATTAAATTGTCCGTATTGATCTTTATATAAATAAAAATTTTGACTGTTTTGGCCACTATAGCTACTCAAATTTGCAATCGCATTATTAAAAGCCAACATCCAGAGTGTACGATCAACGTTGAGTACCTTTTCGATATCTTGAGGACGATTATTTAGTACATCTGTCAATTCAATAAGATCGTCCCAACCTGCTTCAGAACTCATTTCAAAGTTCGCTATATAGCAAGTAATATCCTTTTCATATTCTAGCGCAGCGAAAATTTTATTCTTACAATTTTTGGACATTTTACTTGGTAAGGTAGAAGCTGCTTTGAAGAGACTACCGCTTTTAGTGCCATAGTGTTTTTTCAAAAACACTTTATCAACTGGCTCAATAGCGACAAATAAACCATAGTTCTGATTATTGATGGCTAGGTTGGTATACCCTGCTTTAGGAGAAGGCAAATAATTATTTGCGATTTCATATCCCATCACTTCTCTCAATAAACTTGGATCACGAAGGGCATTAGAAAGTTTGATTTTCTTATATCCTTGATGATTTTGGTTTTTGTTGATATAGTTTAGCTTGATATTAAAAGCGTTTCGCTTACTACCAGTTTTAAAGGATTTAGATCCGCGGTAACGAACACCTACATTTTCATATAATTTACCATCAATTTCGATGTTAGCCAGTAGGTAACCATCTCCTTGGATGCGCAAACTATCTAAAAGATAAGGCCAATCTTGTTGATTAAACTTAAGTTTTAAGGAATGAACCTGGTCGGTATTAAAGAAGTCTTTTTCTACCGAAACAGTGTTCTGAGCGAAAGAAAGACCCGATAGCAGGAATACCATCAAGGTCGGGAGTAATAATTTTTTCATAAGAGCAAAATACGTTCGATGATTCGAAATTGATATTTTCTATGAATTTTCTGTTTATCAAAGAAAATACCTCAAATTTGGGTTCGTCTTGATTCGTCATAAATTACCAAACCCTGACCGCAATAATAAGCAATTTCGTCCAGAGAACCCCTATAAAATGGGGGATTATGCTAGTTTTAGGTTATTAACTGCTGAATGTGTAAGGCAATGTTTATGGTCATCACCGAAATTAGAGCAATAGCGGCCAGACGGAGCCACCAACCGTTTTCCTTCCGAAATTCGTCCATTTTTGCCTGTTTTTTAGGGTCTTTTTGGGAAATAAACCCTCGGACAAAGAGATATAAATAGACGCCAATTCCTAAAAAGATAATTTCAAATAAAAGACCTATATATTCCATATATTCAGATTATTGTGAATCAGATTTTAAATATTATTTAACTTTATCTTTTAACTTAGTTTAAGTGTTTCTGCCCTTTTGCTAGGGTGTTCAATTGGTAAAAAAATTGGTCAATAATGAATATTGAACATCCAATATTCATTATTTAATCACAATTAAGCGAAATAAATAGCATTTTCCTAGTCGATATCGCATTTCAAACAGGTTTTAGGGCATTTTTTGCAATGCTTTCCCTTCTTTTTCTTGTATTTTTTACAACATTTTTTCTTACAGCATTTCTTGGACATCGTAAGTCTTATTAGGCAGCTTTATCTAAAAATATATAATAATGCGAATCAGGAGTTGAAATTTAATTTAAAACCAAAGCTAGCTTTTAAAAGGCATTTAGCTATTTGCTTCACTCTATCGAGATAGAAGAGAGCAAATAGCCAAAAAACAAAGTCAATTGAATCTAGTCAATAATTTTGATTTTAGTTAGTTTTTAAACCCTGATTCGCATACCATATTATTAAGCATGGAGTTTATTTATTTTCAATACTCATACTAATGGTCAAAATATCTTTGTCAAATAGATACATACCACTCTTATCGTCTCCAATTAGTTCTAATTTATCGTTCATCGTCCGAGCAAGTGCTTCTTCTTCAATTTGCTCTGCAACATACCACTGAAGGAAATTATGGGTGGCATAATCTTTTTCTTTTAACGCTACTTCAATACACTTATTAATGCTTTCAGAAACAAAAATTTCATGCTTTAGCAAGGCAGAAAAAGCGTGCTTGATCGAAGGAAAGGTCAGTTGTGGTTGTGGTAAGGGTGGAACTGTCGCAAATCCGCCACGCTCATTTACAAAGTGAATTAGCTTAAGCATATGCTGCCTTTCCTCTTCACTATGCATATAAAAAAAGGAAGTGACATTGTCTATCCCTGGTTGAATTTCAGCCCACGAGGCCATCGCTAAATAAACTTGAGAAGATTCTGCTTCTATCTTGATTTGCTCATTTAGTATCGCTTGCATTTTCTTTGATAACATTCTTATTTAGTTTTATAGGTGAATCATTTATTTAATAGAAGTTGTTTAATAATTCGAAAAGAAGATGAGAACTAGAGAAAATTGTTCAAGTCGAGCCTCTTTTTTGAGTGCATAGCCGCGCTATATGAGCTAATGAACATTAGCAAACCCGAAGGGACGGGCAGCCAAAAAGGCGATGAGCCCGCCTTCCGGCAGGCAGGTTGAATAATTTAATCAGTTCGCAGTCAATTTTGGAGTTTTTAAACAACTTCCAATAGTACTTTAATTCTAAACGATATTTTTTTAGAAAAGATCAATCTATTGAGTGATTTTTCTGTTATTTATTAGTTTAAACTTCTGCTTCTGGAAGT
>JALZUU010000581.1 GCA_023300665.1 Saprospiraceae bacterium
GAATAATGAATAATGAATAATGAATAATGAATAATGAATAATGAATAATGAATAATGAATAATGAATAAAAAAAGTTGCTGGGGAAGTTCTTAATTAAATTGGTTTTTTTTATAAAATACAATTGTTTTGAACATTCTTAGATAACTTCTTTATCACCTAATTAATTAAATTACAATAAATGAAAAATACTTTTACCAATAGCTTATGGATTTTGTTTTTACTCATCCAAAGTTCAGTTCTATATGCTCAGTCACATTCCGTTACCGGTAAGGTAATAGACGAATTTGGCGATTTATTACCTGGAGTGACCATTATAGAGAAAGGTTCAAATAATGGAACCTCAACAGATATAAATGGAATTTATTCTTTAGAATTAAAATCATCAAAGAGTGTATTGATATTTTCCTTTACAGGTTATCAAAATAAAGAAGTTGTAGCAAATAAATCAATCATTGATTTACAAATGGAGGTAGATATTTCAAATTTAGATGAAATTGTAGTAACCGGTATTAGAGGAGCACAATTACGTGAAGTGGCTATCACTCGGGATGCGACTTCGGTTATTGAGGCCATCACTCCAGAAGATGTTGGGAGTTTTTCTGATGATAACGTTGCAGACGCATTGCAAAGAGTAGCAGGATTACAAATAGAAAGAAATGTAGATGGGGTTTCAGGAGACAGAGTCTCAATTAGAGGTATAGGACCACAATTTGTTAAGATTACCATGAATGGTCGTTCTCCTATTTCTGCTGGAAATGAAGGAAGATCAGATATGCGTCAATTTAATTTGAATGTTATACCTACCGAAATTATTTCTGGTGCTAGAATCCATAAAACCACACAGGCGAAAGAAGTTTCAACGGATATTGGTGGAACGGTAGATTTTCAAACCATAAGGCCTTTAGATAAAAGATATAAAAAGAACAAAAATTATTTTGCTAGTATAAATGCAAGAGGATCAAGTAACACAGCACTAGAAGATATAAGTTTTAATCCTAGATTATCGGGTGTATTTGGTGGTAAGGTCAATGAAAAAATAGGAGCTGCAATTTCTTTATTATACACTAATGAAAAAGATTTACGGGATGAATCTGCACTTAGAGGATATAGATCAGTAGACCTAAGAGAAGACACAAATAACGATGGCGTTTTCAATCTAGAAGATGGAGATCAACTTTTTGAAGATGTCTTACTTTCAGCAACCCATAATAATACCTACATAAGAGATAGTAGAGAACATATTGGTGTATCTGCTGCCATCCAATTTAAGCCAACCGATAAATTAGAATTTTTAGTGGATTACAGTCTGACACAATTAAACAATGACTCTGACAGACAGATTTTTCAAATTTCAGCCGCTCCAGGAGGAAACAATGGTTTGTTAGGCCAAACAGATGACAACTTTTTCAGTCCAGGAAGTTTTGAATTGAATGGAAATAACTTAGTATTTATTGATGCAGCCGGAGCTAGTCTATCCAGAGTGAATCTTCAAAATCGTAATACCTTTTTTGACAATCATACTACCAATAATATTGCCGGATTAAATACAAAGTATAAACTCTCAGATAAATTGACCTTTAGTCTTGATTTTTCTTATTCCAATTTAGATTTCTTCCAAGATTTAAAAAATATAGGTACTAGTAGATTGGATGGAAGAGAATATAATCAAAGCCTTTTTAGTTTTGATATACGTGGTGAACGACCATTATATACTTTGCCAGAGGAGGCGCTTTTGCCAAGTTCATTTGCCCTGCTTAATACAACGATTAGACATATTAGAACACAAGGAGATAATGTTGCGGCAAGAATAGACTTAGAATATGACCTAAGTAAAAAAATTAAATTGTCTATAGGTACAAGAATAGCGACGACTGATTTTGAAACAAGAGAAGCTGGTGCTAGCACCAATGATTTTGGTGGATATACAGATGAACAAAAAGCTGAATTTATTGAAATTCGATCAGGAGAAAACAATTTTATAAATGAACCATTTTTGTCTGGGCTTACAGGTATTTCTCAATGGCTAAATACACCTGGACAAATTATCTTAGATTTGAAGCCGGACTTTGCCGTCTTGGATGGTGGAAGCGTTTTCGATTTTGGTACGCCCTTAGGTGAAGTGGTTTCTGAAGAAGAAAATTTAGTATTGGCTGCATCAAGATCCTATTCAGCTAAAGAAACAAGTTTTGCTAGCTATGCACAAGTTGATACTGAAACAGAATTATTTAATGTCCCACTAGTATTAAATTTTGGATTAAGAGCGGTTAAAACTGACAATGAACTAAGCGGTTTTTCAGGAGTTGAACAATTCGATCCGATTACCAGTGATAACTCTATTGTTGATGAAGCCGTCTACCATGAAGTCGAAAATTCCAGATGGGATTTATTACCTAGTTTAAATGCTAATTTTAAAATAAAGAAAAATTTCTATTACCGTATTGGTGTTTCTAGAGGAGCTTCCAGACCAAGATATAGAGATTTGATTCCAAATAATGAGATTGAATATTTAGATCCATCCTCTGAAATATTGAATCCAAATTCATCAGAATATATTGAGGATTTAGCAACAAGTACTCATAGAGGAACCATTACCTCTGGAAATCCAAACCTAGAACCATATACTGCATGGATGTATGATAATACCTTTGAACTATACAGTAAGAATGGAGGTGCTTTTAGAGCAAGTGTTTTTTATAAAGACATTAAAAATTATATAGGACGAACCACCCTATTTGATCAAGCATATCCAGGAGAAAAAGAATTGGGTGTAGCGTTACCTGCAGGTCAAGAAGGTCTATTGTTTGATATTTCTAAACCAACAAACATTACAGACGCTCAACTTTATGGTTTTGAATTTGGGTTTAATCAGCATTTTACATTTTTACCTGGGTTTGCTAAAGGATTCGGATTAAAGGCCAACTATGCTTTTGTAGAAAGTAGTTTTGAGGGTGCAGTTGGAGATGCCACCAATGGTTTCCCTGGAACATCCAAACATAATTTTAATGGAATCTTGTATTTCGATAAATACGGTTTTTCTATTAGATTTAGTTTGGCCTATAGAAGCAATTATCTCAGTAATTTGGGTGGTGTTGGATCTACCCGTGCGGATGAAGCACACTACACAAATTCAACTACCTTTCTTGGTCTGAATTTAAAATATAAGGTTACAAAAAGTCTCCAGGTCAGTGCAGGTGTTAGAAACTTTACTGGAGAAGATATCCGTAGATATATTGATGACAATCCTCAAAATTTAACCTCTTACTATGGAAGAAATCCAGTTTGGAATATTGGATTAAGATATAGTTTGAAATAAGTAATGATCAGATAATTGGATTTTTATTTTGTTCTTCCACCACCAATGAATTAAAGAGAGCGGTGTCGATATGTATCGACACCGCTTTTTTAACAGATACCATTTAATTAAAAAAATGGTGAATTATATTGGATCACATCTTGGAAGAAATCTTGAAGGGCAATGATGAATATAAACGTAAGCTATAGATTTTGAAGTGAGTAAAATCTTTTATGTACAAATGAGTATTTGTATGTTTTTTTCATTTTTTATCCATATTTTCGGCATTAGATTAAGTGCTTTGCACATAAACTAATTTAAAATGACTCGATTTTCCAGATTCTTACAAACAATCATCATGAAAAATACAACAATCATTTCCCTTTTTTTATTGATAAGTGTTTCACTCTTTCCCAATACCACTCCAAAAGAGATAAAGGTAAAATCAGCAATCAAGCAAGTCACCGTTTTTCGGGTGGGTGCGCAGGTCACGCGTACAGCTACAGCTTCGATAGTTTTCGGAGACAACTTGTTAGTATTTAACGGTATTTCCCCTCAACTTGATAAAAACAGCATTCAGGTGAAAGGCGAAGGAAACTTTACCATCCTTTCAGTTAATCATCAATTAAATTATTTTGAGGCCCCCTCTAAATCGAAACGTATATTGGATTTAGAGAAAGAGCACAAGCGACTAGAGGGAAAGGATCTGGAAGTGAAGGCTTTATTATCCGTCCTCCAGGAAGAAGCATCTTTGTTATTAACCAACAAATCTATCGGCGGCAGCCAAACAGGGGTTCGTATCGAAGATTTAAAAGCAACAGCAGCTTTTTATAGGACTCGACTCAAAGATATCAAACTCGAAATTTTGTCCATTCAACAATCTGCGATTTCCGATCAGGATAGCATGGCAAGGATAGCGGCACAATTAAAAGAGCTAAATGCTGAACAAGGTGTTTACACCAGTGAAATCGTAGTGGCCGTAACCAGTGAGCAAGCTACCTCCGGAGAATTTACCATTAACTACGTAGTGAAAAATGCAGGTTGGTTTCCTAATTATGATGTACGGGTACAGAATGTTGAAAATCCCATCAATTTGAAGTATAAAGGTAATGTTTTTCAAACCAGCGGCGAAGCATGGGATCAGGTAAAACTGACTTTATCCACTGGTGATTTTTCCAAACAAGGAACCAAACCAAAACTACTCCCCTGGAGACTAGATTTCTACAATCCGTACGCAGCGCAACGTTACGGAAGAACTCCCTACGTTTCCGGTGGTGGAGGTGGTAGCGTACAAGGATTTATCAGAGATGAAATCGGGGAGGCATTGATCGGCGCCAATGTAGTGGTTACCAATTCGACCATCGGTACGGTTACTGACATCAATGGTTTTTATAATTTACCATTACCACCGAATGCCAGAAGTATTTCCATTTCTTATACTGGATACGATAATCAGGAGATACTCCTAAATGGTTCTAATATCGATGTGATGATGAATGC
Organism: Saprospiraceae bacterium; assembly: GCA_023300665.1. GTDB lineage: Bacteria > Bacteroidota > Bacteroidia > Chitinophagales > Saprospiraceae > JALZUU01. The sequence continues at coordinate 4,794 of JALZUU010000581.1, forward strand.
AGGTGTTTCGCTGGACGAAGTAGTTGTTGTTGGTTATGGAAGTCGGCGAAAAAAGAAAAAGAGGAAAAGTAAAAATAAATCTGAGAATACTAGTATCGCTCCAGCTAGAGCACCCGAAGTAAAAAAGACAGAACGAGCAACAACCGTGGAATTTGAGATTGCCACTCCTTATACAATTCCATCCAACGGTAAGCAATACACCGTTCAAGTAAAAGACTATGAACTCCCGGCCTATTACGAATATTACTGCGCACCAAAACTTGACCCTGACGCTTTTCTTACTGCACAGGTGACAGGTTGGGAAGCACTTAATTTACTCAGCGGTGAAGCTAATTTATTTTTTGAAGGGACTTTTCTCGGTAAATCTATCTTAGATGTACAAGTAGTTGAAGACACCCTGGATATTTCACTGGGTCGGGATGAAGGGATCGTCGTAGAACGAAAAAAGCAGAAAGATTACAGCAAAAAACAATTCATTGGGAATAAAAAAACGGACTACCGGTCCTGGGATATTAGTATTCGCAATAAGAAAAAACAAAGTATAAATCTAGTCCTCGAAGATCAGTTTCCGTTAACGACGAATAGCGATATTGAGGTCAAACAAGAATCTTCGGGCGGAGCCGATTTAAATAATGATACCGGGGTGCTACGCTGGAATATGACACTGGACAAAAATGAAACCAAGCAAGTGAATTTCAAGTATTCGGTAAAATATCCAAAGAAAAAATCGGTGGTGTTGGACTAAAGGTTAAACTTGGCATGTTTATGATATTTTGGGTAATATTCTATTTCATACTACTGGACATTTCTTCCATTTGCTGCCTCCCAGCTCCGGTAGTACCGCCGGAGAGTAGCCACAAGCCCGCAAATGTCCAGTAGTATGATTCTGTTTGTTCATTGCACTTAAGTTACTCATAATCAACAGATTGGATATATATTCTTAAGCATTACTGTAGGCATTCAAAATTTGAAGGGTGTTCATGATATGGGAGAGCAGAAATAAATACAAAAAAGCGTTAATGCTTTTTAGATAGACATTTAGAGATATCAATATAGATTGGTCATTGAAGTTGGATAGAAATATTTGCCTACCTCGGATTTTCATATTAAATTTTAATTGATGGCATAGTTTTGGGCTTTAGTTATATAGTGCAACTAGAATTTTTAAAAACCTACCAATCAAATAAATTGACTAAGCTTTACTTAAAGATCATTTTATTACTTGTTTTTCCCTCAATGACCTATGCTCAATGGTTGTGTCCTTGGGAGAACAGAATACCTTTTACCATCACAGAAACATCAGGAAATAATTTATCTAATCATCAGGTTAGATTAGATATTGCATTTTTGAATGGAATGAAGGCTGATTTTTCCGATCTTCAATTTACCAATAGTGATGGCACCACCATTCTGGATTATTGGATAGAGCTGTCAACCGTTTCCACGAGCGCTATTGTTTGGGTAGAGATACCAATTTTAAACGCCAACAGTAATACGACCATTTACTTGTACTATAATAATCCTGCCACAACTTCCGCAAGTAACGGCCCCAACACCTTTGTTTTTTTTGATGATTTCGATACTTTTCAAGGATGGTCTGACGCAGGTACAGGTCAAGTAGTGTCCGATAACACGACTATACCTGGAACTTCTCTACTAGCAAAGACGACGGATTGTGATCCTAATGGTGGATTTAAATCATTAGGAAGCACTCTTGATGAATTTCGATTAATCTGTCGTGAAATAAGACTCAACGAAGGTGGAACTTCTTGTTCCTGGAATAGATACGGAGTGGAAAATGTTAATTTCAACGGTTATAATATTAGAAGAAATGCAGATTTTTCAACCAATAATCAGAGCTTTGGATTTGAAAGACGTAACGGAGGTACTGGTTCTAATTCCAGGCTTAGCAATATGAATCATCCTAGAGAAATCTGGTATAGAACAGAGTTACGTCGCTGTGATGCTACCACAAATAATTTGACCGCTGTTCTTTATGGTGACGATCGATCGATTATTGGGACCGTTAATGATACCGACCAGACTTATAACTCCTTTGATAGAATTACAGTCAGAGGAGGAGCTCCTTATTATTTTGATTTTATAGCGGTAGCCAACTTTACCTGTAGTGATCCGACTGTTTTTCAAGGTGCTATTGAAAAAGATGTACCAACGGCTATTTGCCAAAATATTACCGTAGGATTAAATAACCTTGGAGAAGTTACGGTCACTCCATCTGAGGTGGATAACGGTTCATCGGATGAATGTGGTATTGATAATTTAACTTTAAGTCAAACAGCATTTGATTGTACCCATCTGGGGGATAATATAGTAACCTTTACCGCAACAGATATCCATGGGAATACCGCAACTTGTTTGGCAACTATAAAAATAGTAGACCTTATTGCTCCTGTTCTATCATGTCCTAATAATATAGTAATTGCAGCCAATCTAGCAGATTGTTCTGCTATTGCCAATTGGACGGAGCCTATCCCCGTTGATAATTGCTCAGCAATTATTTCTAAACAAAGTCACCAGCCAGGTACTGTGTTTCCACTTGGAACAACCGTTGTTAAATATCAGGCAGAGGATGCTTCTACTAACACCGTTTCTTGTTCATTTACCATCACTGTAGAAAATAATATCGCTCCTCCAACTATTATGGTTACCGACACTACCGGCCTCAATAATAATGATGGAATTATTTGTTCCGGAAATTCAGCAAGCCTGTCAGGTTCCGCAGGTTTTACTTCATACTCCTGGTCAAATGGAGCGAATACACAAACTACCTCCGCCAACGTCTCAGACAAATACGTTTTAATAGTTACCGATAATATCGGCTGTACGGATAGCGCAGAGGTTAAGGTGGTGGTTAATCCATTACCAACGGCAGGTACTTGTAATCTAATACATGATTTATGTCAACAAAATATGGGAGGGGTTACCGTGCAGGCCAGTGGTGGATTGGCTCCATATATTGTAAGCTGGATCCCAAACGTGGGTTCATCCACCACCCAAACCATCGCCAATAGTGGTGGGCAACTTAATATAATAAACATACCCGGAGGGAACACCATCGATATTTCGGTGATGGATGCCAATGGATGTAAAATAGAATAAAATAAACCTTAAAAAATTTAAATGATGAAACACATACTTCTTCTTTTGGGATTCACCATAGGCGTCATCTCTTTTAGTTTCGGTCAGACCTGTAATGGATCCTTATCTGTCACAATTGATGGTTCTGGAACCAACCTTCCATTGTCTGCTACGGAAGCACATACGGATTTAAGTTGTAATGCCGCAAGTGGTGCTCCAGACGGCACGATTACGATCACACCAGCAGGAGGTACCACTCCTTATTCTTTTGACTGGGCAGATATTGCTGGCGTTGATAATGATCAAAATCGAACGGACTTGACAGCAGGTTCTTATTCGGTTACGGTGGTGGATGCAAATGGTTGTGAAATTCCACTCGGTCCTATCGTGCTAACCGAACCAACGGCCGTAGAGGTAACAGATATGGTCATCCCACCTACCTGTAATGCCGCATCGGGAGCACCTAGTGGAGCGATAAATATTACCGCTTCAGGAGGAACGGAAGCAGGAACATATGATTATAATTGGGCGACAGCCGATGGCTCAGGGATAGTAGCGACAGATGAAGACCAGACTGGCCTATCTGCGGGAACTTATGACGTAACGATTACGGATGATAATAACTGTACGATTACAGCATCTTATATATTGACCGAACCAGATGCCGTAGAATGCACCGCCACTAGTCCATTGGTTGGAAATGGTGGAACAAATATTTTATGTAATGGTGGAACAGGGACTATTAATTTAACTGGAACAGGAGGTACTGGTATTTATGAGTACAGTCTTGATGGCGGTAGTTTCCAAAATGCGGGAACCTTTACAGGCGTCTTAGCAGGGACACATACGATTGCCGTACGAGATAATGCAGGTTGTGAGAGTACCTGTGAAGTTACCCTGACCGAACCAGTTCCACTAGTAGCAGGATCTTGTAATTATGTTCAGGATCTCTGTCAACTAGGTACGGGAGAAATAAGGATTGAAGTAGCTGGAGGTGTGGGCCCATACAATGTGAGCTGGTCTGCAATACCGGTTGCGCCAAATACCACCGCAGGAGATTTAGATCAATCTTCTCCTCAGGTAATCTCTACTTCTGGAGGATTTATATTGTTTTCAGGAGCAGATGGTAATAATCAGTATAATTTTATAGTGACTGATAATAACGGTTGTCAGATTCCGTAGTAACTAATTTTCTAAATTGGAAGACAAAAGAGATCTTGGTGATCTACCAACTCTTTTGTCTTCCTTTTATAAAGAAGCTGTTTAAAATTAATACAAAAGGAATGCTATTAAAATGAGTAAAAAAAGCTATTTCAAGTTTGTTGTTTTTGCGAGTCTAATACTACTGTTGCATAGTGGGTTGGGGGCCCAAACCTGTGAAGGACCTTTGTCCATTAAACTGGTCGGTTCAACTACAGCAGATTCTATCTCGGTGCTAGTGGATGCAACGGGTATTACTTGTACTTCAGATGCCAATGGATCATTTATACTACATGTAGATGGTGGCAATCCGGATTATAATTATTCGTGGGAAGATGATATAACGATAACGGATAGTGTGCGATATGAGTTGATCGAGGGAGCTTATACCGTTACGGTGACCGATAGCGAAGGATGTACCGAAGTTTTATCTTTGGATATCTCAGCACTTGATCCATCCAATAGTGATTTGATAACAGAGGACGGTTGTGGAGTTTGTTGGATAGAAGATGGTGAAATCACTTATTTTTTTAGTCCGGATACCAAATACATTGCGGCAGTATCAGATCAACCCAATGATATGTTGGCTTTGGCAACTACCGAAGTTTGTGTTTATCTAGATGACGAAGTAAATACCTGTAATAATAATCCCTATCTGCAACGATACTGGAGCGTCGATCCCGATCAGGAAGAGGTCGCTTGTATTAAACTTTTTTTTACGCAAGAAGAACTGGAGGCGTTAGCTGCAAGCGCACCAGGAGAATCAGTTGATTTCCAAACCTTAATAGATGACAGTCGTCTTTGCTTGACCGCTTGGAGTGGCGGTAATGAGCGTTGTGGAGAATTTGAATCTGAAATTATTTATTCCATGGCCGCCAGTCCTCCTTTAGTAATTACTCAGGAAGACCCGATCAAGAAAATCTGGTCAGTGGAGGTTTGTACCAACGAATACGCAACGTTTTATTTGAATATTTGTGAATATCCATTGCCCGTTGAATTAGTTTATTTTGAAGGTGAAAAAGCAGGAGATGAGAATTCTCTTAGTTGGAAAACAGCCAGTGAATTTAATACCAGTCATTTTGAGTTAGAGCGTTCTTCCAATGGGTTTGATTTTAATTTTCTAGCTAAAATAAGTGCAGCTGGTAATTCTAATCAATTATTAAATTACACTTATCTGGATAAAGCACCTTCTTTACAACGAGATTATTATCGACTGAAAATAATCGACTTCGACGAAACATTCGCTTATAGTAATATAATTGTTATACAACGAATGAGAACGAATCTGTCTAAAATATACCCAACGATTTTCGACCAACAAGTCTATTATGAAACCGTATTAGAACAACCTGATGAATTAGAAGTGATTATTTTTGATGTGACCGGACGTATTGCGCACTACCAAAATTTTAATTTAAGTTCGGGTCCACACAAACTGAATTTTAACCTGGATCGGTTATCACCTGGGTCTTATTTTTTCCAAATAAATTGGCAATTGCCAAATGTTTCAGAGGGGTATAAGCTGGTTAAATATCAATAGAATTAATTCTTTAATCTTAGTCAAATAAAGTTCTTTTTCCGCTCCAAAATATCTATAAATTCACCAACTAGGTTGTTTTTTTTCTGTTCTGTGATCGGGAGTAATCACAATGTCGGTTGAGAAGAAATTTCAGAATAGTAATAGAAGTAAGTTTAAACATATCTTAAAAAACTACCAATCACGTATGTCTGGATTGGAAACCAATGGCAACATATTGAGTTTTCTTATTTCCACCTGATAGTTAATTCAATAAGGCTTAACAGTATTATGGGGTTTAAACAAGCGCTTTGATTTTGGAGAGTCTGTTAGGTTTGTTTTGGCATAGCGTATGGAGTGCATCTGGGATCAGTGATTCATTATTAATTAATACTTTAGATTGAACTATTTTTTTCTGAAATGAGAAATACTAGAATAAAACATCATAGCGAACACTAAGAACTGAAAGTCGTGACGAATCCAGCTGTTGAGGGTCAAATGATCGAAGCCTTGGCTAAAGTTGTTATATTCAATTAATCATCCATTTGTAGTGTAGTTACACCATATGTCGTTAGAGAAGTAATACTTTTTGCAATAAAAAATGCGCATTCATCAAATAAGAAATCACCACAAATGAATTTAGGTAATCTATCAAAAAAGCTAATGTTGATTGGAGAAAAGAATGGAACTGGATTGAAAAAATGAAAAAATAAAACCTGAATATAATAATAAAGTATATATGGAAAAAATCCCTTGGCTGGTCTGACCACTTGCCCCAGACACTCACACAGCTGCCCTATCCTAGCCGCTATAAAAAAGTTTGTCCCATTGCTTAAAACGCTTGATCAAAAACTGGATTACCAGTCGGTTTGATTTTTTTTTGAGATGATAAGATGTTTAAGAGTTAAAAAATAGGATAATCGCTTATAAAATACGATCTTGTTCCGGTTTTCCAAAATATTAAGCAATGCTTTTTTAAGAGTCGACTAGCAGAGAAGTGATAACATAAAAGCTTTTTTCAATAAAAAAACCCTATATATTTTTTAATTATATCAGATTTTATGGAACATTTTACGAGTAGAATTCCCTTTACAGAGTTAGAAACAACCGCTAATAAACTCAAAGCAATTGCTCATCCTGTCAGATTAGCTATCCTCGATCTATTGAGAAAAAAAAATAAACTCACCGTAACAGAAATTCAAGAAAGCTTAAATATTGAACAAACCGCTACCTCTTATCACCTTATTCAGATGAAGAATAAAAAACTTGTGAAATCTGAAAAGAAGGCAAATAAAATGTTCTACAGTATAAGCAATGACCAAATTCCTCAAATTCTAGATATCCTTTTACTAAGCTAATTTCTTTTCCCGTTTTTATTTGGTAAGCAATCCTATCCCCTCTTTTTATTTGGTAAAAAACATTTTTTACAAAAAATGATATAATTTTTTTGGTAAGCAAAAAAAAATACTACCTTTGTATAATTGAATATTTAAACATTTAAATACATAGATATTAAATTATGAAAAAATCAACTTTTACCACCTTATTAATGCTCTTACTTTCTGTAGGAGTGCTATTCTCTCAAGAAGAGGAAAAACCAAAAAAAACGTATCCTTATAAACCCATGAAGCTGAACCTAAATGAAGATGGTTCAGCATTCGTAAGGTTTCTTACTTGGCAACAGCTCTGGGCTACCTCTGATTTAAGAGAGGATGCAGATTCTCAGATAAAGCCTTCTATCAGGAGATCTCGTTTTGCTTTTTTATCAAAATTCAGCCCTAAGTTTCAGCTATTTATGCAGTGGGGATTAAACAGTTTGACCACTGACAACCTAGATGGACTAGGGAATGGAGGAGATGGTCCTCAAATGTTTTTACATGATGCACACGTAGAATATAATTTTGGCAAAGGACTTCAACTGGGTTATGGATTACATTATTGGCAAGGATTAAGTAGAGCATCGAATCAAAGTACGATCAATAAAATGGCTTTGGATGCTACTCGACCTTTTGTTCATTGGCATGATATTGCTCAAACCAATCAATTTGCTCGTAAACTAGGTCTTTACGCTAAAGGAACGATAGCCAAAAAATTTAATTATAGATTGGCTTTGTCAAGTCCAAGAAGCGGAGGAGGATTAGGAGAACTTCCTACTGATAGTACCGGAGTAGCCAATTTTGGAGCATGGACTTTGCCTGATGGAGGTAATTATATATTTGAAGGGTACCTATCTTATTCGTTTTGGGATACAGAAGGTAATGCACTTCCTTTTTATGTAGGAACTTATCTTGGTTCTAAAAAAATCCTTAATGTAGGCGCCGGGTTTTACAATTTTTCTAATTCATCTATTGCTTCAAACACCAACGGTTCTGTTGAATATTTCAATACAAATCATTTTGCAGCAGATGTATTCTTAGAATATCCTTTTGGAGAAAAGGGAGCAAACGGAATGCTTAGTGCTTACTTGGCTTTTTACAATTTTGATTTTGGACCTAATGCAGATAATACTTCGACCGTTAGAGCGGCGACTGGATCTGTAATATTTGGGGAGCTAGGTTATCTTCTTCCAGGTAAAAAAGTAATGCCTTACATTTCGTTTCAATCAAGAGATTATGATAGTGCTGGTGATGGCTCAACCATCAATGCTGGGGTAGCTTATTTTATCTCAGGACACAATCTTAAAATCAATGCAGAGTATCACAATATCAAACAGAATGATATCGTGAATCAACGACAATTTAGGGTGCAATTACACTTTTTCATGTAATCAATCACTAGATAGTTAACAAGAATATGAAAAAAATAATTACGCATTTTGACAACCTTAATGAATGGGTGGGAAGAACATTTGCTTGGTCAACATCCTTAATGGTTTGGGTGATATTTGGACTAGTATTGATGAGATATGGAATAGGAACATTTTCTCAAAAAGCATCTGAACTAACCACCTATTTTTTCGCTATTTCCTTTTTGTTGGCGTCGGGGTATGCCTTTAAAAATGACAATCATGTTAGGGTTGATTTATTTTATGCAAAATGGAATGACAAGGGAAAAGCAATAGTCAATTTAATCGGTGGAGTTTTTTTTCTCCTTCCGTGGAGTATCGTTTCAATCATTGTTTGTTTTAAATACGCTAAAACCTCTTTTCTAAGGGGAGAAGTATCAGACCAACCGAGTGGTTTACCAGCGGTATATATGTTGAAATTTATATTGCTTCTGGGATTTATTCTGCTGCTTATTCAAGGTATTTCCTCTATTCTTATGGCAGTAGAAATATTAAGAGGAAAGGATAATTATAATGAAGGTAATGAAGGGAAAGATAAACCTGATGACCTACCAAAATCAGACAGTACATGGGAGCTTTAGCAGTCATATTATTTTTAATCATATTCGTTTTGATTCTAAAGGGCTACCCAGTAGCCTTTACCTTGGCCGGAGTTTCTACTTTATTTGCCTTGGTGTTGATGGTAGTGGCGCCAGAAGTCATTAGTTTCAGGGATCTAAATTTACTCCCAAATAGATACATGGGGACCATCAATAATTTTATGTTGATGGCTGTTCCCCTTTTTATCTACATGGGTATTATGCTAGAAAAATCAGGCTTGGCGGAAAGCTTGTTAGAGACCATGGCCAATCTTTTTGGTTCTATGAGAGGAGGATTAGCCATTTCAGTTATCATTGTAGGAGCACTGTTAGCTGCATCTACTGGGATAGTTGGAGCTACGGTAGTAACCATGGGAGTAATCAGTTTACCAGTTATGCTGAAAAGAGGATATAAGCCCGAATTGGCAACAGGCGTAATTTGTTCTTCAGGTACTTTAGGTCAAATCATACCACCATCGGTAGTGCTTATTCTTCTTGCCGAACAAATAAATGCAACAACTAGAGGTGCTTCACAAGTAGATGTTGGCACGATGTTTAAGGCAGCGTTTTTACCAGGTTTTTTATTGGTTATTGCCTACATCGTTTACATCCTAATTATAAGTCGACTCAAACCATCTTGGGCTCCTGCACTTCCTCCGGAAGAAATACAGGCGATGCGTGGCCCTGGTTTTTTTAAGAGAGTTTTCAAAGCATTCTTTTTACCGTTTACTTTAATTATTGCAGTATTAGGGAGCATCTTCGTAGGGATTGCTTCACCAACAGAGGCTGCTGCAGTAGGCGCAGTAGGTGCAACCTTACTAACTCTATTAGAAGGAAAACTTAATCTAGAAATTCTCAATTCGGTCATGAGACAGACCATGGCATTAACCGCTATGGTGTTCTGGATTTTATTAGGTGCGACCACCTTTACCTTGGTGTTTAGAACTTTAGGCGGAGATGAATATTTGATCCATTTAATTCAATCAGCTGATTTATCCGCAATGGCCTTTTTGACCATTGTAATGATCGTCGTATTTATTTGTGGATTCTTTATTGATTTTATTGAAATCATTTTCATTTTTATTCCAGTAGTAACACCAATATTTGATATTTATGAAGTAGATATGTTATGGGTTGGAATTCTGATGGCCATCAACCTACAGACTTCCTTTCTCACACCTCCTTTTGGATTTTCATTATTTTATTTGAAAGGAGTTGCACCACCTGAAATTACGACACAGCATTTATACCGAGGAATTATACCATTTATCATTATTCAAATCCTAATGATGGCGATCATCATATTGTATCCTGATTTGATTTATTTAATTAAATAGTAGAGACGAAAGTCAACTTAAAAAAAATGACATGAAAAGAAAAGAATTTTTAAAAAAAGGTGCTCTTGGAGCAGTAGCTGGAGTTACAGGACTTGGTCTTATTTCTAGCTGTAAAAATGAGACTGGTGAAGTCTCCGCAGGTGTTGGTGCTGCCAACATTGTTTCTAATAAAACCATCAATTGGCGGATGACCACTGTATGGGGAAAGAATTTTCCTGTTTTTGGAGAAGCTGCTAATAAGCTTTCTGAGTGGGTAGATATTATGTCCAATGGCCGTTTTAAAATTAAAATTTATGGATCTGGAGAATTGGTTCCTGGCTTAGAAGCCTTTGATACGACCTCTTCAGGCACAACAGAAATGGGAGCAGGAGCTTCTTATTACTGGCAAGGAAAAACACCTGCAGCTGCATTTTTTGCCGCTGTTCCATTTGGTATGAATGGTCAGCAACTTCAATCTTGGCTGTTAGGAGGAAAAATGGAAGGATATAATTTGTGGAAGGAAGTTTATAAACCATTTAACTTAGTTCCCTTTCTTGCCGGAAATACTGGCGTTCAAATGGGTGGATGGTTTAATAAGGAAATTAAGTCTGTAGGAGATTTGAAAGGATTGAAGATGAGGATTCCTGGTCTTGCTGGTAAAGCGTTAGAAAAGGCGGGAGGTGCTGCAATTAATGTAGCTCCAGGAGAACTTTACACCAATCTTGAAAGAGGCGTAATTGATGCAACAGAATGGGTAGGTCCTTATCATGATTATAAATTAGGATTAAATAAAGTTGCAAAATACTACTACACACCAGGATGGCACGAACCGGGTACACAACTAGAATTCTTTGCGAATACCGAGGCACATGCTAAGCTTCCAAGAGATTTAAAAGAGATTTTATGGACGGCTACCTTAAGAGTCCAAGCATGGGTGTTAGCAGAATTTGATGCTCAAAATGGCGCTTACCTTGAGAAACTAAAACTTGAAGGTACCCAAGTAAAAGAATTCCCTACGCCTGTACTCAAAGCATTGAAAGGATATACAGACGAAGCCATCAATGAATTAATCGGTAGTGATCCGCTAGCAAATAAAGTGTACAAAAGTTACAATGCATTTAGAAACAAAGCCAACGCTTGGTCCAAAATTACTGAACAAGCTTATTACAATAAGATTTTGAAAATTTGATTTTAGTTGTTTTTAGGTAAGCAGTTTTGATGAATGCACCAAGTTTAAGGTAAGAATACTACTTGGTGCTTTTTTTTTCTTTAATAAATCCAATATCTAATGGTTTTAACATTTATTCCTGGAGGTCCTGAGTTAGTTATCATCTTTTTTTTAATAGTGCTTTTATTTGGTGGAAAAAAATTGCCTTCACTAATGAAAGGTCTTGGGCAAGGTATCAAAGAATTTAAATTGGCAAAAAAAGAAATCAACAAAGAAGATAATGAAAAGGGAAATCAAAAAACTATTAGTAGCCAATAGAGGCGAAATCTCTATCAGAATATTTAGAGCAGCATCTGAATCAACAATTGTTAAACAAAATGATACTGTCTTAAAATTAAGTCAATAAGTCGTCAAGAAACTAGTTTATTTTTATGTTTTGTTACTTAAAAATCAAGGATTTTTTTAACTTGTGCTTTATGAAACGGTTGGAAAAAACGATTGTGTTAACTATTCTTTTTCTTCTTTTGGTCAATTTCCCATTTGTTGCAATCTTGGACGAATTGAAATTGACCAATAATGTACCAGTATTATATCTTTTTTTTTATATCCTTTGGGCATTATTGATCGGTTTGTACTATTTTATTTATAAAAATAATAAAACCTAATGTCGCTGTGGTTATTGCTTGGGCTTTGTCTTTTTTACCTCTTATTCCTATTTGGGATTGCGTATTACGCAGAGCGTAAATCTTTATTAGGTAAAAGCCTTATCAATAACCCGTTAGTCTATGCCTTATCTCTTACCACGTATTGCACCGCTTGGACTTTTTATGGTTCAGTTGGGAAGGCTGCTACCACTGGTATTGGTTTTCTTCCAACCTACCTAGGCCCTATAATCTTAGCCGGATTTTGGTTTATTTTATTTAGGTGGGTTATTCGTATTTGTAAAATACAACGTATCACTTCTATTGCAGATTTTATTGCTTCTAGATATGGAAGTAGTACACCTATTGGTGTCTTGGTATCTTTAGTATCTATCTTGGCCATTGTTCCCTATATATCATTGCAATTAAAAGCCATTTCTCAAAGTTTTGATATATTATATAATAATTTCAATAATTCAGAAGCAGTCTTTCAGCCCAATACTGGATTGGTTACCGCTATCTTGATGTCTTTGTTTATCATCATTTTTGGAACCCGAAAAATTGATGCTTCGGAAAGACAAGAGGGAATGGTATTTGCGATTGCCTTTGAAGCGATGTTTAAGCTGGTTGCATTTTTGGCGATAGGAATCTATGTTACCTTTTGGGTTTATGATGGGTTTGGGGATATATTCGAAAAAGCCAACGAGGCTCTTATTTTAGAAAGGTTGACCAGTGTTTCAGATTCGAGTATCGGTGGATACTGGGACTGGTTTATGTTAATTAATCTTTCCTTTTTTTCCTTTATGCTTTTACCTCGTCAGTTTTATTTAATTGGCGTACAAAATACAGATGAATCGCATAGTTCTTCTGCTGCTTGGTTATTCTCTTTGTATCTTCTGATTATTAATATTTTTATCATCCCTATTGCTTTAGGTGGATTAATTGCTTTTCAAGGAAGTAATGTTAATGCAGATACCTTTGTTTTGATGTTACCGATTTCTAATGGAGATTATATTTTATCATTGGTCGTTTTTTTTGGTGGATTTGCTGCAGCTACTGGGATGATTATCGCCTCTGCTTATGCTATTTCTATGATGTTAACCAATAATATTTTCCTTCCAATCACTTTAAAATTTATCAAAGAAGATGTGGGGTATAATTTTCCTCGTATGATACTTTTATTAAGACGTGTTAGCATCGTTTTGATTATGATTCTGTCTTATATTTTTTTAGTAACGGTTGGTAGAGATTATCCTTTAGTAGAAATTGGTCTAATTTCGTTTGTTGGAATTGTTCAGTTAGCTCCCTCTTTTTTTGGTGCTATTCTTTGGAAGAGAGGAAATAAAA
>JALZUU010000582.1 GCA_023300665.1 Saprospiraceae bacterium
ACTTGAGTTTTTAGTGTTTTTGAATGCGATAGGACTTAGAAAATCTGCGGGGGCACAAATTACTAGAGGAGGTATTTATCAAGAGTTGTTATATGCACAGGACAAGCTGGACTATTTAATCTTGACGGCAAGCAAAGAAATAACTTAGATGTCGATCGTGGTGACTCGGGGAGGTCGGTTTTTAGTAATAGTGAAATTGATGTCAACAAGAATAATTCCATTTGTAGTTTAAAGTGGTATAAGTTTTCAAAAATGATATCATTCTGCTAGTTTAATTCTAAAATAAACTTTGGTTATGAATAAAAGATGGACTCGAAATATCATTATTTTCTTTGTATTGAGTAGGTGTTTCTTGTGGATTGTAGGCATACGCTTTATGGTTAATTACGATTTTATGTATTTCCATAGTCTGGATCAATTAGAGAATAATTTTTGGGAATCTTTTCTTTATACGCATTCTTTAAATCCTGCTATGAATGTGCTTGCAGCTTTTAATTTGCGGTTACCTGATATATTTCAAATTCCATTTTATGTCTTTATTTTTTTAGCGCTTTCTATGCTGCTGCTATTGTCAATGGGAAAGATTCTGCATAAAATGAATATTAAAGACAATATCATTTTTTATTTTTTAGCTTTCTTTAGTATCACGCCAGCGTTTATTTATTTTGAAACTTTTTTGGTTTATACTCTGCCAAGTGCCTCCTTATTGATGCTTATTTGTTATCAGTTTTATTTAGGCATTACGGAGGACACACTTAAGCGATGGCTTATATTTTTTAGTTGTGTTACATTACTTTCTTTTGTTAGAAGTTCTTTCCATTTGATTTGGGTGGTGAGTATATTGATTGGCGTTTTAATTATTGATTTCAAAAATGTAAAAAATAAATTAATTGGTTTTGTCATCCCCTGTTCGACATTGTTTTTAAGTTATTTTAAAAATTATTTACTATTTGGATTTTTTGGCGCTAGTTCTTGGGGAGGTTTCAACTTTCACTTTACTACGACAGCTAGATTGACTGTAGATGAAAAAATGCAGTTGGTAGAAGAAGACATACTGTCGCCATTAGTGAAGGTTCCTATCTATAGTTCTATAGAGGCATACGCTGGTATCGTTGATGTAAGTGAAAAAAAAGGCATTGCTATTTTAGATGATGTAATGAAAAATGAAAGAATTCCAAATTATAATCATTGGAAATTTATAGAGTTGTCTGAAATGAAAATGAAAGATAATATAGCTTGTCTAAATTTTTTTCCGATAAGATATATAAAAACGGTGATAAGTGGTTTGGTCGACTATCACAGACCCTCTACTCGTTGGCATCCTCATGATGAGACTTACTCACCTCATATTCCTAATAGAAAAATAATTGGTATTTGGGAAAATATTTATAATGGAATAATTCATTTTCCTTTTACAAAAGGTGCTGGAATTTATTTGTTTATGATTCCAATTGTTCTTTACGATATGTTTAGATTGTCATTCAAATTTTTATTCCAAAATATGTTGTCGCCTGAAGAGAAATTGTTAACCTTTATAAATTGGAATATTTTCTTTTTGATGTTAGTTAGTTGTTTGATTACCTTTGGTGAGCTAGAAAGATATAGATTTATTACAGAGGGATTAATCTGGGTATCTGTTCTAATGTTTCTTGGGCAGAATATTTCTGTTTTGGGGAAGAATATTTTTCGGTCAAATAAAATAGAACATATTACTCATAGAGTAATAAAGTTTGATTAATATAACTTTCAAATTGGATTGTCTAATGAGTAGACTTGGGTTATAATTTGATACTAGCATATATATTATTGATACACAAATAAAAGTTGGGAAGAATGTATTGTGGTTTACACTGCTGGGATTTTTACGTCCAGCAGTAAAAATATTCTTGCTCCCTTTATACTTAATCAAGATTAGCCCTTCTGAATATGGTGCGCTAGCTCTAATTTCAATATTTGCATCCCTTTTTGGTGTCTTAGTAAGCTTGCAGCTTAATGTGGCGGTTAATACTTTTTATTTTGATTATAATCATGATGAGAGCTTGCTTAAAAATTATATTGGGCAAATGTTTTCTTTTGCAATTCTTATGAGCTTAGTGGCTTTTGGATTTATTTATTTTTCGGGAGAAAGCATGTTCGATTTCATTTTCAATAATAACAGTATTGCGTTTTTTCCACTTGGTATCATAGCCGTTACTCAAGTATTATTGGCATCTTGCAATTCTATCTATTTTACCTACTTAAAAAATAGTGTTCGAGTCAAAGAATTTGTTTTCTTTAATGCTTTAATTATTGTATTTCAAATATTAATTCAATCTATATTAATTCTTGTTTATGACTTTGGCATACTAGGTATATTGCTAGGCGGTTTGATTCCTGTAGTTATTATGTTTTTGTATTTAATATTGACCAAGCGATTTTTAGTAAATGTTAATCTAAAATCAAAATATGTTAAACCTTCATTGATTTTTTCAATAGGGTTTTTACCGGTTGCTTTTTTGATGCTGTTTGGAAAACAAATAGATAGATTTATACTCGAACGATATATGAATCTAGAACAAGTCGGCTTGTATGCTTTATTAATTAGCATTGTAGGTTTATTTAATATATTAACTAGAGCGTATGATAATGCGATAAAACCTATTCTTTACCAAGCATTAAAAAATGATGATAATAAAACAAGTAGCACATTAAATAAAATGTACAATACTTATACTGTTATTGGAGTCTTTAGTTTGGCGGCTATTCTTCTTGTAGGAAGTCATTTGTATTTGATTACTGATAATCCAGAATACCTAAGCATTACAGACTATTTTCCTTTCGCTATCCTGGCAACTATACCCGTAGTTTTGGTTAAATATGAGATATTGGTCATCTTGTTTTACAAAAAGACTTTTCTCTTGAGTATCTTGACTTTATTCAAGACCGTGATGATGATTGGGCTTATGATATTATTGATTCCACAATACGGTATTTACGGAGCCATAGGAGGGCTTTTAATTTCTAATATATTGAACTTTATTTCTTTTCGACTCTTACAAACTAGACTGTCAAAATATAAGTTCAAATATCAACATATACTCTATCGGATAGTCCCTTTTTTAGCGCTAATGGTCTTGCATATCTACTTAGGAGAGATCATTGGTCATTCTTGGTCAAGTCTACTTGTTTTTGGGCTTACCCTCATCAGTCTTGGATATATCGAAAAGGCAGCGTTAAAACCAATGTTGAAATATGTCCAATCCAAAATTCAATAATTTTAACGCCTAAAAAATATTTGAATTTTCGGAAAATTATATACTATCAATCCAGCTATTGCCGAAAATTTTATAACCATAGCTATAGCCAAAGCCATATCCGCATTGGGATTACCACTAATTTTTATAACCGCTGCGACTATAAGACCTACATAGCCTTTAAATAGGAAATATAGCAATACTTTATTTCTTAGATCCATAATAAATTTCTTTGTGTGAAAATACATCATAAATAGAAATTACACCAGCAATTGTTCGGTTTTTATGCGTTGATGGAGAATCGCAGAGGCGATTTCTTAGTATGCATTGATTTAATAATTCATTTTGGTTTTGTACTACTTTGCCAGCTACTGTATCGGTCGACAGAATAGAAGGCTGTATCGTAGTGGGCTACTTATACCATTTGAAATATAAAATAACGCATATATTTTGATAGAAATAATCAACCTACCGCAGGAAGGCCTTTTCGTTAAATCCTGATAGCTAGCTATCGAGACTATTATAGAGAGATCTTACATGCTGTCTCCAGTTTTCAACAGTTCCCTTCTTGTTTTGATCCATTGGACCAATATTGCTGCGCAGCAGGCGGTCACATTGATCTTGATCATTTCTATCTAAAATCTTGCACGCCATTTTATACTACAAATGGTATTACTTGCTCTAGTCCAACTGATTTCTTTCAAGTATTTATTTTTGATTCTATTGATACCTTATAAAGGTAACTGTAAAGTAAATGGTATAAGCTCATAGTTAATTGTGGTGCCCTTAAGGTTAAATCTAAATTGAGAGGTACAATCGAGATTATCCTCCGTAGTAATTTGTCATGATTTTCAACAGAAAATCACGCCAAATTAGACAAAGACTACCAGCTTGCACAGGCTTGAATCCCTATGTTTTTGATAGCGACCTTTAGCTTAGGTTTTTATCACTTGAGTAGGTTATTGCGGTATGATGATTGACCTTCCTACCCACTCTAAAACTTATAGAACCTTATTTTTTGACTTAGATACCGGGCTATTTTGTGGAATAGGTCTCGTCGATATGAAGGCATCTTTTTTTATTCCAAAATATCCGACTGAGGGATAGTAAGGGCTGGCTTGATAGAGACAGGTGCGCAGTCCTGCCGCTTTTCAGGCAGGGCAAGTACGGGAGCCGAACGGCGGACCCCTGCATAGCGCGACCCTGACATGCCGATTTTTCATCGGGATGTCAGCGGGCAGTCCCCAATACACATACTGTTGATGGCTTATCTTTTTGAAGCGTAAAGGCCACAAAAAGGCAAACTCGTGGAGCTATTTTAACGTATAATACCTCAAACTGTCGTAAATTTGCGACTCATAATAAACTATAGAAATATGTATCGTACGCATAATTGTGGAGCATTGAGAATGGATCATGTCGGACAGGAGGTGACTTTGAGTGGATGGGTGCAAACCGTGAGGGATAAGGGATTCATGATGTGGATAGATCTGAGAGATCGCTATGGTGTGACTCAGCTGTTGTTTAACGAGGAGGTGAGTTCTAAGGAATTGTTAGATACGGCGCGCTCAGTAGGGCGTGAGTACGTGATCAAGGTGACGGGTAAGGTCATCGAACGTACAAGTAAGAATGATAAGATCCCAACGGGAAATATAGAAATACAGGTGAGCCAGATGGAGATATTGAATGCTTCTGAGACGCCACCGTTCACTATAGAGGATGAGTCTGACGGTGGAGATGACCTGAGAATGAAATATCGTTACCTAGATATCAGACGTAATCCTGTGAAGGAGAAATTGATGTTTCGTTCGAAGCTCGCACTAGAGACTAGAAAGCATCTCATCAGCGACGATTTTGTAGAGGTAGAGACGCCGTTTTTGATCAAGTCGACTCCAGAGGGAGCACGTGATTTCGTGGTACCAAGTCGTATGAATCCAGGACAGTTTTATGCATTGCCGCAGAGTCCACAGACTTTCAAGCAGATCTTGATGGTTGGGGGTATGGATAAGTACTTCCAGATCGTGAAGTGCTTTAGAGATGAGGATTTGAGAGCAGATCGTCAGCCAGAGTTTACGCAGATAGATTGCGAGATGGCT
>JALZUU010000583.1 GCA_023300665.1 Saprospiraceae bacterium
TAGATCTTCAAAAATTCGACGAATTTAAGATTGAAACCACCAATGATATTCCAATTATTCTTTGGAATCATCGATGGGAATATGATAAAAATCCAGCCTCTTTTTTTAAGGTTTTATTTAAATTAAAAAAAGAAAAAATAGATTTTAGGGTTGTTATTTTAGGTAAAAAGTATCAGCAATCTCCTGCTATTTTTGCGAAAGCAAAAGCTTATTTAAAAGAAGAAATTTTACACTTTGGATACGCTGCGGATTTTGCTACCTATGCAGAATGGCTTTGGCGAGCTGACATTTTACCTGTCACTAATTTTCAAGATTTTTTTGGTGGAAGTATCGTGGAAGCGATCTATTGTAATACCTATCCTGTATTACCCAACCGACTGGCTTATCCATCGCATATTCCAAAAGAGCATCATCAAAAACATTTTTATGATGGCTCCGATGAACACCTTTATTTACAGCTAAAAAAATTGTTGGAAAATTTTAGACCTAATCCAATCGCTTTTAATGTAAAAAATTACGTTCATCATTATGATTGGCGTATCTTTGCACCCGCTTACGATAAATTTTTCTCAAAAATAGTTTCTGATTATATCTCTTAGTTTTTATTAACTCCAAATAAATTTATGCCTTCAATTTTTTACCAAAACAAGCAAATTCACTATCAAGTTTCTGGTGATGGACAACCTGTCGTTTTACTACATGGCTACTGTGAGGACAGACAAATGTGGGATCATTTTATTCCGCTTCTTCCTTCTGCAAAATACATTACCATTGATTTACCAGGATTTGGAAATTCAGCAGTAGTACCAGATATTTCTATTGCAGGAATGGCCGAAGTAGTGTGGACTATTTTGAAAGAAATTAAGATTGATAAAACGATCTTAGTTGGACATAGTATGGGGGGTTATATTGGTTTGGCTTTCGCAGAAAAATATCCGGAAAGCTTATTGGGTTTAAGTTTATTTCATACACACCCTTATGAAGATTCAGATTTACAAAAATCTTCTCGAAATAAAAGTATTGATTTTTTAAAACGAAATGGAGTAGCGCATTATGCAAAACAGTTGATCCCAAAATTATTTCCAATTGGATTTACTAGGTTTAATAATTTTTTAGTAAATAATTTGATTTATCGAGCTAGCAGGTTTCCGGTAGAAGGACTTGTTTATGCACTGCAAGCTATGCGTGATCGACCAGATCGAAGTAAAATTCTAACTACCATAAATTGTCCTGTACATTTTTTGATTGGTAAAAAAGATACCACTGTCGATGAAAAAAGAGCTTTAGAACAAACCACGCTTGCCGATCATTCGCTACTTCATATTTTACCTAACGTAGGGCATATGGGTATGTTTGAACAACCTAAAGAAACAGCTGCGATGGTAGGAGAATTTATCAACCATTGTAAAAAATGAATAGTTTTATCCAAATAAAAAACTTTATTGTCCGACAGATTTCATTCAAGACTTGCTCTTTTTACTAAGCTATTCTATATTTAACTTATGAATCCATTTTTAGTGGCGCTAGCAGTAGCCCCTGCGTTAATCATCTGCTTTGTTATTTATCGGATCGACCGATATGATAAAGAATCTCATTGGCAATTAATTATTTGCTTTGTTCTAGGGATGCTGATCACTTTTCCAGCTATGCAGATTGAAGCTTTCGGCGAATCTTTTGGATTAAATCAACCTGATCATCTCGGAAAATTAATCTTACTTTCTTTTGTCGTAGTCGGTCTTACCGAAGAATTAACAAAATTCGTGGTACTTATGGGTTACGCTTATCCACGTCGTGCTTTTAATGAACCTTTAGATGGGATTGTTTATTCGGTGATGATCTCTATGGGTTTTGCCACCTTAGAAAATATAATTTATGCAGACCGATTTGGTTTGGAAACTACGGTGCTTCGTGCCTTTACTGCCGTTCCTGCGCACGCGGTTTTTGGTGTTTTTATGGGTTACTATGTAGGATTAGCAAAATTTTCTAAAAAAAATAAAATAGGATTGATTGTTATTGGCCTTTTCCTAGCAGCAGTCGTACATGGGATTTACGACTTTTTTATCTTACAAGAATATTATGACTGGTTAATGGTTTTCGCAACATTGACTTTATGTATCAGTCTTTATTTTGCTATTAGACTCGTCCGGTTACATCAAGCGAATTCTCCTTTTCGAAATCAATCCGATGATCCTGCTAACAACTTATCAAAAACTTCTCAGAAAATCGAGGAAGCTGAGATTATCGAAACCAACGAAATTACTGATGAGGTCATCAAAGAAATGAAAAAAAATGGGAATCCATAAAAACAACTTCATTGTTCAAATATTCCCAAATTGCCTACCAACTGATAAAATTTTATTTTTTTAATTTTTCATTATTCGCGTGGCGATCACGATCTCTTTTCGTTTTCTTTTCTAGACTTTTTACTAAAGCCTCTGACAAATCAATACCTGTTTGATTCGCTAAGCAAATGAGTACAAATAAAACATCCGCCATTTCTTCTGCCAGATCTTGTGGAGCAGAAGCTTCTGCCTCTTTTGTTTTAAAAGATTGTTCGCCATAAATTCGAGCCATAAGTCGAGCAACTTCCCCAACTTCTTCTGTCAAGATAGCCGTATTGGTCAATTCATTATAATATCGTATTCCAACAGAATTTATCCACTCATCTACTATTTTCTGTGCCTGTGAAATTTCCATTTACTCTTTATTTTTTGAATCAATACAAATAGTTACCGGTCCATCATTAATAAGTGCTACTTTCATATCCGCACCGAAAGTTCCCGTTCCCACATTTAGCTGACTGGTTTGTTGAAGTTCTTGAACAAATTTTTCGTAGAGTGGAATAGCCACGTCCGGACGGGCGGCTCGAAGATAAGAAGGTCGATTACCTTTTTTTGTGCTAGCGAATAATGTAAATTGGCTAATCACCAACATCTCATACGACTTATCCACAATTGATTTATTCATCACTCCTTTTTCATCTGGGAAGATCCGCAGGTTTGTTATTTTTTTTACCAACCAACGGATATCCTCTTCCTGATCATCAGGTTCAATTCCTAATAAGATTAATAAACCACCTTCAATTTTAGATTTTATTTTTTGGTCAATGGTAACGGACGCCTCACTGACTCGTTGAATAACAACTCTCACGAGATTAGATTTTTGTGCAACAATACATTATTATAATTCAACTCATTAATTTTTTTAGAAACTCGATACATATATAAGGTATCATTAGGAGGAGTCTGAAGCATATCACAAGTTTGGGTGATGTCCATTTCAGATAACCATTGCTTTTGAGATTCTGGTGTCAATAATAATACAGGCATTCTAGAAAAAATTTCTTTCATCTCTTTATTAGCATCCGCTGTAATGATTGAAAAACTTTTTAGACCATATTTTCCATCATTCCATTCGTCCCAGATTCCAGCCATTACCATTAGTTCCCCAGATTTTAATTTTACACGATATGGAATTTTATTAATCCCATCTTGTTTCCATTCGTAAAAAGAATCAGCGAGTACTAAACATCGTTTTTTTCTTATCGGAATTCTAAAAGAAGTTTGACCTCCAATATTTTCTTTTCGAGCATTAATTAATCGTCCAGTATTTCTACCAGTTTCTGACCAATTAGGAATTAAGCCCCAAGTTACGTATTGCAATCTGTTTTGATTATCATTGGTGATAATATAGGAGTGCTGTGTTGGACCAATATTATAACTTGTTCGCAATTGACTTTGTAAGGTTACGCCAAACTTATTTTCGATATCTTCTTGAGTAGTAACAAGAGAAAAACGGCTACACATAGGCCAAAAATTAGATTATTGATGAAAAGTTTTAAACAAGGGTATTAAAACCATTATGTAAGTCCAATTAAATCAGGACTTTATAAAAACCGAAGTTAACACTCTTTGTGGAATAATCGGTTAAAAACTACCATGGTTATCCACATTCGCTAACAATAATTTTATAAAATATATTAATTATTTAAAGAGTGATTGATTTTTGTGGAATTCAACACTAGTTACTGACATCGATATTGTAGTTATTCTTTTAAGTTGATAAAAAACTTATTCTGTGAAAAAGCTATCCACACGATGTTCATAAAATTGTAAAGAACTGATTTAAAGGCAACTATGATGTTTACCAAATGTTAGTAAGGCACCTTAGATTTTTAATAACTCAAGATCAAAGAAAAAATCTACTTTTTTATCTACAAGTTAACACCCCTGATGATGAGGGCATTTTTTAAAAAATTTATAATAATTATAATTAACAACAATCAGTGGAAGAAAAATCTTAGGAACTAATTTTCGGATTATTTTTGCAAAAAATTAAAAAATCAAAATTTTATCAAAAATGAAAAATGTGATAAAGGTCGAAGGATCAGATTCAGAACGAGTTCATCGAGTAGTGCGTTGGTGGTTGATGATTGGATTAGTCATGGTTTTCTTTCAAGTCTTCATTGGAGGTGTTACACGTTTGACAGATTCTGGATTATCGATCACAGAGTGGGCAGTGATTCAAGGAACGTTGCCACCGACGAATGTGGAGGAGTGGAGTGTAGCTTTTGAAAAATATAAAATCAGTGCGAAGCGTCAGTATGAATCTTTGCATGGAGATATGACCTTATCTGAATTTAAGGTTATTTTCTTTTGGGAATATTTTCATCGTTTATGGGCGAGGTTAATGGGATTTGTATTCATTATTCCATTTTTCTTTTTTTTATTTAAGAAATGGATGCCTGGTTGGTTGCTTCGCCGATTGGGGATCGTAATTCTGTTGGCGTCTGCAGCCGCCGCATTTGGTTGGATCATGGTGGCCAGTGGTTTGAATGAAGACAATCGAACGTGGGTGAGTGCGTATAAGTTGATGACGCATCTAGGAATTGCTACTTTATTGTTTGGATATTTATTTTGGACTTGGTTGAAAACACATCAAACAGATGGATTTGTGGAAAACAATGTTAATTTAAAGCGATTTGCTTGGATGACCACTGGTGTATTAGGCATTCAAATTTTGCTTGGAGGATTGATGGCTGGTATGAGGGCTGGGTTGATTCACCCTTATTTTCCCTTTTTTGTGGAAGGAGAGCGCTTTTTAGGTGCTTTGTCGAGCAGTGGGGTCGGATTGGATAATTTAATCAATTACGAGCAAGCAGTGGCTCCAAAAGCTTGGGTACAGGTTTTTCATCGAAGCACGGCGTATTTACTTACAGGGTTGATTATTTTATTAGTAATTAGAATAGGAAAAAATGTAACGAATTCTAAAAAATTAAGAAATGCTAAGAGATTGTTGATAACCCTGTTAATAACCCAGTTTTCTTTAGGTATTTTGACCGTTATAAATTGCTTTGGAAAAGTGCCTGTAGCTTATGCCTCTTTGCATCAAGTTGTGGCCCTTTTATTATTGATAAATATGTTATATATCTGCTATCAATTTTGTGATTCACGAACAGTTTTAGAATAAGTGTTGATAAGTTGTTGATAACTGTTTTTTTTCTTTTAAATCATTGTTTTCATGCATTTTATATATAATATTTATTTTGTAATTGTTTGATTATCAATAGTTTATATTATATTTACCGTTCCCTCAAGAAATCGCACACAATTTTCCAAGAATGTGGATAACTCTGTTAATAAGCTAAATATTGAGATGATTTTTTATAAATTTCACTAGTTTTTTGCCAGATTGTGGATAAAGCTAGATTATTTGTTGATTACTTCGGATTTTTAATAAAAAAAAACCTGAATCTGATCCTTAAAACAGCGTTATATTTCACAATTGTGGATAAGTCGTGGAAAAGTTAATAATTCAAAGAATATTAAAACATATTATCGAAATAGTCGTATCCAACTGGCATAAATATTTTATATTTAGTGCCAGATCAAACATCTATCAATTTCAATGGATTTATCAATTAAAGAAGAAGGAGAATTTAAATATATAGAATCAAACTCAGATGGTGAGGTCTTGTTACTATTACATGGTTTGTTTGGAGCATTAAGTAATTTCTCTTCCATCATAGAATACTTTTCAAAATCATTTAATGTTGTCGTTCCTATTCTTCCTATTTTGGATTCTCCGATCCATAAGGTTTCGTTATCTGTGTTGGTTGATCATGTTTCAGATTTTTTAGAATATAAAAAAATGGAGCGTGTAAATATTTTAGGAAACTCATTGGGCGGTCATATTGCTTTACTTTATAGTATTGCAAAACCTGAAAAAATCAATTCGATTATTTTGACAGGAAGTTCTGGTTTGTTTGAAAACTCACTTGGTTCTACTTTTCCAAAAAGAGGGGATTATGAGTTTATAAAAAATAAAGCTCGTGATATATTTTATGATCCTGAAATTGCTAATAAAGAATTAGTAGATGAAGTTTATGATATAGTGAATGACCGCAATAAAGCGATTCGAGTAATTGCTACTGCTAAATCTGCGGTTCGTCATAATTTAGGAGATAAGCTTCATTTAATTTCTGCACCAACTTTATTGGTTTGGGGAAGAGAAGATAAAGTGACTCCGCCATTTGTAGCTGAAAAGTTTAATGAGCATATTGAAAATTCACAATTATTTTTTGTTGAAAAATGCGGACATGCACCAATGATGGAAAAGCCTGATGAGTTTAACAGACTATTGGCTACATTTTTAAATGAACTCGCATCGCATAAAGCAGCTTAATCTCAG
>JALZUU010000584.1 GCA_023300665.1 Saprospiraceae bacterium
GTTTTGGAAAGATAAATCCGGGCGCCTTACGCTTACGCATTCGACCACGTAAAAAACGATTCCCTTTAAAATCACTAAATAATAAAACCTTATTTTTTATCCACGGAAAGATACCTAAAAATCGGCCGTAGTTGTAAGCGGTCATTGCAACCGTTTTTCCGTCAGGGCTAATACAAACCCCCGTAATTAGCTTTCTTTTAATCAATAAACTATCCACTGCCTGAACGGTATAAACACCAGATTTAGCAGGTAAGACATAATGCCGAGTTTGGTAATTGCCGTGTTTCGCTTTATTTTTTGAAAATAAATGTAAGGAATCTTGATGGTAAAAAAAGGCTTCCATATCAAATCCTTGGTATGCTAAGGCTGGCGGAAAACTAGTCTGCTCTTTATATTGAAATTGAATAGAATCGGTTTTTTGAGTAGCTGAATCGTAGATATATATTTTTAAATTTTTCCGACGATTCAAATTATTACCAAAATCTCCAATATAAATCCGGCCACGATCATCAGCGGTTAAATCTTCCCAGTCAATATTTTTTATATTTTTAAATAGGATCTTATCCAATATTTCACCCGACTTATTCGTACAATATAAGGTGGGTGTATGTCCCCCATCGTTATGCCACCACAAAGAATCAACCCCTGATACCCACAATCCAGATACTTCTCTAAGGACCGCAGGCAACCTTATTGTTTTCGGCTTGTCTTTTTGAGCAGATGTATCCGTCAGAAAGATAAATACCCCAAAAAACACAGTCAGACTTATTTTCAAAAACCATTTCACCTAGTAAAATTACAAAGTAAGTAGCAGAAAATTTGCATTTACGAAAAGTTTCGTATATCATTGTATACGAAAAGTTTCGTATTAAAAAATAAGATCTTATTTTAGATGAGCAAAAAATCAAATTTACCACAGCCTACAGACGCAGAACTAGGGATTCTACAAATCCTCTGGAAGGCTGGACCAAGCACCGTTCGTTTTGTCAATGAACAACTAAATGAGCAACAAGAAAAAGAAATCGGTTATACAACAACACTGAAATTGATGCAAATCATGACAGAAAAAAAATTACTTAGCCGAAATACAGATACCCGCACGCATGTATATCTAGCAGAAGCGGTACAAGGTGATACGCAAAAGGCATTATTGAAAAAATTTGTGGATGCTACTTTTCAAGGATCTGCCACGAGTTTGGTTATGCAAGCATTGGGTAATCACGAAACCTCACAACAGGAACTGGACGAAATCAAAGCATTAATCGAAAAAATCGAAAAAGGATAAATCATGGAATTCATTACAACCTTTTTTTCTGATACGGTTTTATATGCCTTAGGATGGACGGTGATTCATTCTCTTTGGCAAGGCACCCTACTCGCAGTGCTATTATCTGTGTTCATGATGGCTTTAGAAAAACAATCCGCACGATTGCGTTATGAAATCGCTTGTGGCGCAATGTTTACCATGTTGATGATGGCCTTGGCTACTTTTATTATCTATCTAGATCAAGATCCAAACATGATGGAAATAACGGTCGCCCTAATCGGTGAATCAGCAAATTCTTCGGTTACTATTATTAACCAAGAAAGTAATTTCCTACAAAGCAACTTTCAAACGGTCGTCGCTTTTTTTGACGAGCAATTACCCTTAATTGTAAACGTTTGGTTAATCGGATTTTTATTTTTTCTATTTAGAATGACTGGAGGATTTATCCACCTACGTCAGCTGCGTCATCAGGATAATTTTCCAGTTGATAAAAGCTTACAAAATAAATTAGACCAACTAATTCGACGATCACCGTTAAAGCGGTCTGTCAAAGTGATGGAATCTGCACTCGTAAAAGTACCGATCTTATTAGGGCATTTAAAACCGCTTATTTTGATTCCTGTTGGTACGATTAATCTTTTAACAGAAGAAGAGGTAGAAGCTATTTTAGCTCACGAATTGGCACATATCATTCGTCGTGATTTTTCGATGAATATCTTTTTTACTTTAATTGAAATACTCTTTTATTATCATCCTGGTGTCTGGTTGATGGCTGCTACCATCCGTAGCGAACGTGAACATTGCTGTGATGACTTAGCACTTTATCTTTGTAAAAATCCACTAGCTTATGCTCGTGCACTTTACAAACTAGAGGCCGCTCATAAAGCTGCTCGACTACCTGGATTAGCACTTTCTTTTTCTAGTCAAAAGAATCAGCTACTCAACCGCGTACGTCGCATTTTAAATCAACCACAAAACAAATCTAATATCATGGAAAAATTAATGGCTACTACTTTTTTACTATTGACCGTTACGATACTTTCTGTTGGTGCTACTACCCCACTCGATAAATTAAAAGCACACCGAATCATTAGTACCAGTGTTGAAAGCTTGGATCACCCAGTGGTTTATGTGGAAGCAAATCCTTTGCCCACGCTAAACATCCAGCCTCAAATAATCACCTTAGACACCATTCCTGTTAAAAAGCAGGAACGTCGAAAAATAATTAAAACAGAAAATGGACGAGCCATCGAAATAACCATGGAAGATGGACAAATCTCCAATCTAAAAATTGATGGTAAAGAAATTCCAGCGGACCAATACGATCAACACGAAAAATTAGTACAAGATTTGGTTGTGGAGTTTGATAATATTCCAACACCTCCAACACCTCCTCAAATGGTAACAGAGTCTCCAGTTCCTCCAACACCTCCGACTAAAACCAAAGAGGTTATTGTAAATGGTGAAAAAAGAATCATTATTTACGAAGATGAAATAGAAACGATAATTGGAGACGACGAGGAGTCTGCTGAAATCCGAGAAGTTGAAATAGAAATGGAAATACACCAAGAAGAAATGAAAAAGCATCATAAGGAAATGGAAAAGCACCACAAAGAAATGGAAAAGCATCAAAAGAAAATGGAAAAACAACGGGAAGAAATGATGGAAAAGCAAGAGGAAATGAGAGAGGCGCATCGCGAAAGAATGGAAACCCACCATGAAAAAATGGAAAAACAACGGCAAGAAATGAGAGAAAAGCAAGAAGAAATGAGAGAGGTGCATCGCAAAAAAATGGAAGA
>JALZUU010000585.1 GCA_023300665.1 Saprospiraceae bacterium
ACTTAATAATGAAGGAGATCTTGTTGTTGAGATTATTGAAGGAACGGCACCTTTTAGTTATGCTTGGTCTAATGAAGCAACCACGGCATCCATTACTCCAGAAGAAGACGGTGTATATTCGGTCACTATTACGGATGCAGAAGGCTGTACAATTTCAGAAGAAATCACCTTTGAAATTACTGATCTATGTGTTGGATTTTCAGGATCGATCAGCGAATCTAACGGAACACTTACGGGTGAAGCAAGTGGAGGAACGGCACCTTATATATTTATGTGGTCAACAGAAGAGAGTACACCAGCGATTACTCCATCAGAAAGTGGTGAATATACTTTGACAATTGTTGATGTAGAAGGCTGTACGATCATAGAATCCATTACGATAGATATAGTAGATGAGTGCGAAGAATTTAACGCAAATATTTTACATGATGGTGAAGGGGAATTGACCGTTGAAATTACAGCAGGAACACCTCCTTATCTTTTTGAATGGTCAACAGGCAATAATACGAATGGAGTAACGGTAACGGTTGATGGACTATATAGTTTAACAATAACGGATGCATTCGGTTGTATAATTGTAGATGAAATTGATGTATTGATTGACTCTGGATGTGATAATATTTTAAATTTAAATGCAGATAATACCAATACTCCCATTATATTTTCTGCTCAAAGTGATGCGTATCTTTGGAAAGAAGACTGCTCTGATATAGCGCCATTCACCATTTACGATCATTACTATTTATTAGTTGATGTGACTTGGGATTCGTGGGGGACAGGTAATGATATAAACTTTGAAGATATTGCAGACGGAATTCCAGGGATATCATTTGGGAGTAATGGGATTCCTCAAGTAGGAGAGACATATAGTCCATATCTAGAGACCGATGATTATTTTTATAGTGTTTCTGCTGGAGCTAATTATGATCTGGATGAAGTACTTATCACGATTACCGAAACTAGTAATGAATTAGGAGGACAAATTGCTGGGACTATTTCAGGTGTAATTGCATCTCAGAATAATGCGAGTGATTCTTCTACCGTAACAGGAAGTTTTTGTGTAACGATCGGATCTGTTTGTGAATAAAAAATAAATAAGATTATTTAAAAAACTTGTTCTGTCATTATTAATGACAGAACAAGTTTTTTTTTGGACAACTTTTTATAAAAAATGGACTGAAGGTTGGATTTTAAGCAGTGGCTACCGCGTATCAAATGGTGTCTCAATAATTAGATTTACCCAATTATCCGAACTAACCCCCATCAATAAAAAAGTATAATCTTCATCAGGAACTAAGGCTGGCGGAGGTGTTATATCTCTGATATTTAAAACAACATTATCTAAATTATAAAATTGAAACATTCTTTCAAAAGTATAGGTGCCTGACAATAAATTATTGGTAGCATCACTGACTACGTGAAAATAAATAGCATTTTCTCCAAACTGACCTTCTTGCCAATTAAAAATAGGAGATAGATTTTCGTCCTGATTAATGGTTAATAAGTCTAGATTAAATTCAGAAGGTTGATTATTGTATTTTAATCGAATGGCATTGGAGATATGCAGTTGATCGTCTTTAATAAAACTAACCCGACACCAGATATTTCTATCAATAGGCGCTCGCAGAAAATGCCGAAGGAAACCGTTTAAGAGCGGTTCATCGGATAAGTCTCTTATTTTATATTGGGATAGATCATCTGGATTTACATTAATACTATCCGTTTCAAAATAGGTAAATGTGGACGCATTTCCTTCTGGATAAAAGAAGATGGAAATAGGTAGTTCTTCATTGACCAAAAAGTTTTCTTGTCCACCCGCAGCGCACGCGATGAGGGAATCCCGGACAAGTGGAAAATTCTCGTTTTGGGTGATATAGTCGGATAGGGTTTCGGTTGGAAGTGGGTCTTCTTCGTTGTCTCCGCAAGAGAGGAGGAAGCAAGAAAGAACAAAGATTCCAAAGAATTTCTTCATTTTTCTACTAAAAATCATTTGAATAAGTGTTTTAAAAAAATAATCTTTCATATGATAATCGCTTTTAAGCTAATTTTTAAAGGCTGTCTTCATCTTAAAGTTACCTGAAACCACTTAACTAATAACCCTATAAAGATCATTTTGTTTTGATAATCAAAAGTATGTCTTCGTCTATACAAAGCGCGTAAACAACTTCATTCATATCCACAGGGTTTTCTCTCCCAAATCTCCTCAAATTTTCTTATCTTTCCAGTCAGAGCCGTCGCTCTTATCCAACCCCGACGAATAGACATACACAATCTTGAGAAAACGAAGTTTATTGCCTTTAAGCAATCGCTAAAAGAAGGATTATTAAAAGGAGGCCCTTTTAGGAAGCACTATGTCTAAATTTTTTGGAATCATTACCATTGTTGTTTTGCTGATCGCTTGTAATCGTAAAGAATACACGCCACCGGTAACCTATGCTCCATTCCTAAATTCGGATGCCGATTGGGCAGATTCCCTCTTGTTGACGCTTTCCCTTGATGAAAAAATTGGACAATTACTTTTTTTAAAAACAGATGCACCTGATGCTCAACAGCAACGCGCATTAAAGCAAGATATTCGTGCTGGTAAAATAGCAGGGATTCAATTGTCTGGATTGCCGCTTTCCGATTATGCTAGTTTTATTGATCAAGCTCAAGTTGCTGGAAAAATTCCATTGCTGACCGCTACCAACCAGCAGGTGAGTCCCAATCAAATCTTTAGCGACCAAATTTCTTATCCGCTTCCAGCTACCATGGCCACGCTCCACAACGAAGGATTAAATCAGGAATTACAAAAAGAATATCTATTAAAAGCCCGAGCGCTTAAATTAGATATGGTTTTTGGCCCAGAAATAAATACCCATCATGAAGTGGATACTGTTTTTAATTT
>JALZUU010000586.1 GCA_023300665.1 Saprospiraceae bacterium
TTTATAATGTCTTCGTAGTGGGAGAAGATGGGGTAACTGCAACACAATCATTTTTAATAATAAAATAAAAAAACGAATAAAGAAGCTAGAAGCTGTTTAGAGTTTCTCAAAAGAGACGAAGATAAGTGCTGATAATCAATGACTTGTCTGTAGTCATTTTGTATTAACTTTAAACAGCTTCTATTTAAAAATCTTCGCGAATTAATTTTCGTCGAAGATTTTTTTTTATCTTTCCACTATGGAAATAAAAACGCTTTTTACCATTATGCCTCAAGTAGGAGAAGTTACTTGGATCGGAATTCGTGGACAGAAAAAATCAGTTTTAGAAACACCATCGGAAGTAGTGGCAATAGCAGGAAAATCCTTATCAGGAGACCATTATACTGGTAAATCTGGAAAAAGATCTGTTACTTTAATCCAACAAGGCCATCTAAATAATGTAAGTGAGATTTTAGATAAACCAATATCACCGCAAGATACTCGACGGAATATTCTAGTAGAAGGAATTAATTTAATTGCATTAATCAATCAGAAATTTTCTATCGGAGAACAGGTTATCCTAGAAGGCACAGGACATTGTCATCCTTGCTCACGTATGGAAACCAATCTGGGGCCAGGAGGATATAACGCAATGCGTGGACATGGAGGTTTGACCGCCCGTATTTTACGCGGAGGAACGATCAAAATAGGGGATAAAATAAAATTGCAGGCGCCGCAGCAGTAGGGGCGAATTGCAATTCGCCCCTACTGCGCCGCCGCTTGCGTTATAATTTCGTTAAAACCCTCACTTACCATCTTTATAGAAAACATTTTAGCCGAAAATTGGTATATTATATATTGATATAGCTGGTTGACTATCAGACAATCTGTCCGCTAACGGTAATTATTAGAAAATAATCCATCGTTTTGCCAATAAGTGCAACCTAAATATTCGTTAATAGTCTATCATTATATGTATTTGGTGCTTTAATTGCACTAAAAAATGTTGATCGACAACTTTAAATGACACACACTGAAGTTTTAAAACAACTTCAATTAGTAAATACTCCTTTTAAAATAAAACTCATGAAATTTAAAGGCTCATTTTTCTTCTCGTTCATAGCCCTATTGGGAATGGCGATACTTGTAGGTTTCTACGCTCCTCCGGTTGATAATACCGAAAAAGAGGCTATGCTGATGCACCGAATGATCGGTGGACTTAATCAGTTACACTATAAACCTGTCGAGGTTAATGACGAATTCTCTAAAAGAGTTTTTAAGGATTATTTAGACAGAATTGATGGAGGACGACGATGGATTACCCAAGAGCAACTAGCTGAATTGGCGCCATTTAAAGCACTACTTGACGATGAAGCTGCTGCTGGTTCTTATCAGTTTTTTGATAAATCTTTAGGAATGTTGGATGTAGGTATTGCAAAAGCAAAAACTTATTATCCAGAAATTCTATCTAAGCCTTTTGATTTTACTAAATCAGAAAACTTAGAATTGGATTTTGAGAAAAAAGAATTTGCAAAAAATGATGCAGAGTTAAAAGAATATTGGGAGAAATCACTCAAATATGATGTGATGACCAAATTAGCTGGTAAGCTACGAGGCCAAAAAGATGGTGACGAAAAATTGGTTGGAAAGACCGAATCAGAATTAGAAGCTGATGTTAGAAAAGCGGTATTGAAAAACTACGATGACCTTTTCAAGCGAATTGATAAGCTGAAGCGTTCTGACCGATTAAGTGATTACCTTAACTCAATTGCTAGCTTATATGATCCACATACGGTTTATTTTGAACCAAAAGACAAAGAAGATTTTGATATCAGAATGTCTGGAACTTTAGAAGGAATTGGTGCACAATTAAGAGGAGAGGACGATTACACGAAAGTGATGCGAATCATTCCTGGCGGTCCTGCTTGGAAGCAAAAGGAATTAGAAGCGAATGACTTGATCATGAAAGTACGTCAGGATGGAGAAGAGAAAGTATTAGACGTCAACGGTATGAGATTGGACGAAGTAGTAACACATATCCGTGGTAAAAAAGGTACGAAAGTTATCTTGACCGTTAAAAAAGAAAACGGAGAAATTAAAGAAATTCCAATCATACGAGATGTCGTAGTTTATGAAGAAAGCTATGCTAAGTCGATGATTCTAGATTATCCTGGGAAAATGGAAAATGTAGGATATATTAAACTACCTCAATTTTATGCTGATTTTAACCGTCGTGGTGGTCGTAGTTCTGCTACAGATATTGGTAAAGAAATAGAAAAATTAAAAGAACAAAATGTAAACGGAATTATCCTAGACCTTAGAAATAACGGTGGTGGATCATTACGAGATGTACAACGTATGACAGGTTACTTTATTGAAGAAGGACCGATTGTACAAGTTAAGTCTCGAGGTCGTGATCCAGAAATTTTGGAGGACGGTGATTCTCGTGTTCAATATGACGGACCGCTAATCGTGATGGTTAATTCTTTTAGTGCTTCGGCTTCTGAAATTTTAGCGGCTGCTTTACAGGATTATGGTAGAGCAATTATCGTAGGTAGTAAGTCTACTTTTGGAAAAGGAACGGTACAAAGATTCTTTGACTTAGATCGAGGATTGCCAAGTAATTCTGATATTACACCATTGGGTGAAGTAAAACTAACGATTCAGAAATTCTACCGAGTTAATGGTGGTTCTACACAGCTTAAAGGAGTGGTGCCAGATATTATCATTCCAGACCGTTACCACTATATTGACGTAGGAGAACGAGAGCACGAAAATGCCATGCCATGGACGGAGATTAAGCCGGTAGAATATAGCCAAAATGTGGTAAGCCTTGACAATTTACCTGCTGTTAAAAAAGCAAGTGAAGCAAGAATTGCAAAGAGTGAAATTTTTAATGCGGTGCTAGAAAATGCAAAGCGTTTAAAAGAGCAGAGTGATGATACAAATTACACCTTGAAGCTTTCTGAATTTCAAGCAGATCAAGCAGAAAGAAAAGAAGCAGGTGATAAATTTACTGAATTGTTTAAGCCTATTGAAGGCCTATCAGTTAAAAACCTAGCCGCTGATATGGAAAATATCACAATGGATACGACCAAGATCGCTAGTAATGAAGAATGGATGGAAAACATTAAAGAAGATGCGTACTTAGAAGAAGTACTTCACATTATGCGAGATATGACGGTTACTTCTGGTAGTCGCGCAGTGGTACCAGGAACACGACGTCGAAATAAAGAATAATAACTTTTCAAAGATTATTCTTAAATAAAAAAATGCGTTTCTCATGAAGAGGAACGCATTTTTTTGTTTAGCTTATTTGGTTAACAAAACCAGAAATAATCCTTTCCTCGTTGCTTATTTTTTTTGGATAAAAAATCTTCTATTTCTTCTCGAGCTGAAGGAGTTGCTACCAGAATTAGAATCATCAAGTTTTGATCGAAATCCAAATCTTCAGGTGATATTAATATTTGGTCATAAATATTGATGTCTTGTTTTTTTGAATTATTGGTAATCCAATGAAAAAAAAGCTGCTTCTTTAAAAAATATTGAGCCATCAATTTTCCTTTTTTTCCAGCTCCCCAGATGACAAAAGGACGCTGAGGGTCATAATGCAATTTAATCAACCAATATAATTTTAGATCTAAATAATTTTGATCCGCATAGATGGGATTATTCCGCGAAGTTCGATCTGGGTGATCACGCCAAAGGTGAACGGTTTCTGGAATACCAATTATCTTAAATCCTTTTTCATAAAAACGAAAACATAAATCATAATCTTCAGGATATCGGTCTATCTCAAAAGCGCCAGCCGCTATCAAGTCTTCACGGTGAACCAACCAAGCAGGAGAAGGCAGCACACATTCTCGATATAAATCTTCAAAATGATTATTCTGTTGAACGAGACCATTGAGCCAATGCTCATAATTTCTATATCCATCCTTCACTCCGCTATCTGAAAAATAAGCTACAGATCCAGTAATTACATGACCAGGGCCTTTTTCAAGAAGTACTTGCTGTAAATTTGCTAGTTTATCAATCGGCATCAGGTCGTCTGCATCCATACGAGTGATCAAATTTCCCTTACTGTGATGAAAAGCCAATTTTAAGGCGGGAATAATTCCTTTTTCTTTATTATTAAAAAAAGAAATCCTAGAATCGGTTGCGGCAAATTCCGACAAAATTGATTCAGAGTCGTCCGTAGAGTGGTCATTTATCGCAACTAATTCCCAGTTTTGCAGCGATTGCTTCTGAATAGAGATAAGACAAGCCCTAAGGTAAGAGGCAGCATTAAAAACAGGCATTAGGACAGAGATCATTTGTATATAAGTTAAGACGATGAAATTAAGCTGGATAAAGAAGCATATTTAAGATGTTTCTACCTAAGAAAATTGATTGAAAAACCTATTCTTTACGTATAAAAATACTATCTTTGCACCGTTTTTAAGAAACAGAACAATATTAACATTCGACAATTATAATTAATACAAAAGGATTATGGCAAATATTGGTAAAATTACTCAAGTCATTGGACCCGTTGTGGACATTAGCTTTTCTGGCGAAAATTCAGACTTGCCCGAAATATTAAATGCGCTATCTATCAAGCGTGAAACTGGTGAGACGCTTATCTTAGAGTGTCAACGTCACTTAGGAGAAGATAGCGTACGTGCGATTGCGATGGATTCTACGGACGGTCTAGTTCGAGGAATGGAAGTAGTGGATGATGGAAAGCCAATTAGTATGCCTGTAGGTGATCAGATTATGGGACGTTTATTTAACGTAGTAGGAGAGGCGATTGATGGAATTGGAGAAGTACCTAAGGGCGCTGATGCAATGCCGATTCACCGTAAGCCACCTGCTTATGACCAATTATCTGTAGAAACAGAGATTCTATATACTGGTATTAAAGTAATCGATTTGATTGAGCCTTACCCAAAGGGTGGGAAGATTGGATTGTTTGGAGGAGCTGGAGTAGGAAAGACAGTATTGATCATGGAATTGATGAATAATATTGCGAAAGGTTACGAAGGTATCTCTGTATTTGCTGGAGTAGGAGAGCGTACACGTGAAGGAAACGATTTGCTACGAGAGATGATCGAATCTGACGTAATTAAATATGGTGAGGCTTTTACCCACAGTATGGAAGAAGGTGGATGGGATTTATCTAAAGTAGATAAAAAATCATTAAGCACTTCTAAAGCAACCTTAGTATTTGGACAGATGAACGAACCTCCTGGGGCACGTGCACGAGTAGCATTATCTGGATTAACCATTGCTGAATATTTCCGAGATGGTGATACTAGTGATCCAAATGGTGGAAAAGATATCCTTTTCTTTATTGATAATATCTTCCGATTTACCCAAGCGGGTTCTGAAGTATCGGCCTTATTAGGACGGATGCCTTCAGCGGTAGGATACCAGCCAACATTAGCGACAGAGATGGGTCTGATGCAGGAGCGAATTACTTCTACTAAGCGAGGTTCTATTACTTCAGTACAGGCGGTATATGTACCTGCGGATGATTTAACGGATCCAGCACCAGCAACGACGTTTGCTCACTTGGATGCAACCACCGTACTTTCTCGTAAGATTGCTTCTTTAGGTATCTATCCTGCGGTGGATCCATTGGATTCTACTTCTCGTATTTTGGATCCAAAAATTATTGGAGACGATCACTACGATACAGCGGAGGCAGTTAAGCAAATTTTACAACGATACAATGAATTACTAGATATCATCGCGATTCTAGGAATGGAAGAACTTTCTGAAGAAGATAAGCAGGTAGTACACCGAGCACGTCGTATTCAGCGTTTCCTATCGCAGCCTTTCCACGTAGCCGAGCAGTTTACGGGACTAGAAGGAGTATTGGTGCCAATCGAAGATACAATCAAAGGATTCAAGATGATCTTGAACGGAGAAGTAGATCAGTATCCAGAAGCAGCTTTTAACTTGAAAGGAAACATCGAAGAAGTAATCGCAGAAGGTAAGCGTATTCTTGCAGAAGTTGCGTAAAAGTTAGTATCGATAGATTTTTAGAAATAAAAAATTATTAAAATGAATATAAGCGTATTAACACCAGATCGAACGGTATTTGAAGGATCAATTAAGTCCTTAAAAGTGCCTGGCGTTGGAGGTGCATTTGAAATCCTACGAGGACACGCTGCTTTAGTATCTGCGCTCAAAGGAGGATCTGTTCGAATCATCGAAGAGGATGGCTCACGTAAAGTATTCTCTATCGAAAAAGGCTTCGTAGAAGTTTTAAATAATAATATTTCTTTACTCGTACAAGGGGTAACAGAGAATGAATAAAAAATAAAATTATTTTAAAGGGCAGTATCATAAAGATGCTGCCCTTTTTTTATGCTCAATAACTTGATCCTAACGAATACTCGCCCATCTTTTACGAATACTAGAACTCCTCATTACTAATCTGGAATTCCCCGCATCTTGCAAGTACAATCTATTATTTAAACAGACCTTATTCTAAAATAAAGTCTAACTAAAATCAAATAAAATGAAAAAGTACCTGCATCTTGGAATCGCCCTTACTGTCCTAACAATTACTTTTGCTGGTGTATTAGTTTATTATAAACTAAAGTACGACAAAGCCGCTACAGAGTTATCGAAAACGATTTCACCACTTAGTTTCGATCAAGTACATCAACATACACTGAGCGAAATTCGATTAGGCGATGGTGTTCCAATGGGCATGCGATTAGCAGTTCGTTGGAAAATTGAAAACGAAGAAAATTTTAAAACTCAGTTTCCTTCGGTAGATGATTATTATCAAAAAATTATCGTACCCCGTTGTTTTGAGATCACAAGTACCGTATCTAATACTTATGAAAGTGTTGACTCTGTTTTTAGTCCACAGCGACAACAATACTTAGACGATATCAAATCTAATCTTTATGGACGCCTTGGTGAAGATGGTATCAGTATTAAAGAAGTTATTGTTTCTAATCTAGTATTTCCTAATAATTATACCAAGGCAATGGAAGAGGCGGGAATGCAACGTCAAGAATTAGAGCGAATCAAACAACGACAAATTGCTGACCTTGCTCGGGCAGAGGCAGAAAAAGAAAAGGCCAAAGCAGATGGTAAAGTAGCCATCGTAAAAGCAGAAGCAGCTGGACGCTTACAAGAAATTCAAGCAAAGACCGAAAAGAGCCAACGTGCGATCGAAATGGCTAAAGCTGAAACGCAAAATAGCGTAGCGCTTCTCAGAACGTCCAACGAAGCGGAACGGAATCGAGTGCTCGCCGCTGCAGAATTGGAAAGACAAACGGAACTTAAAGACCTTGAACTCCAAAGATTACGAGAGATAGATAACTTGGCTGTCGAAAAGAAAAAGCGAATGCGATTAGATGAGTTAGATACGGAAATGCGTTTCGCTAAACTTTGCTCAGAGAATCCAACTTATGCTTCTTATTTGGTTAACAAAGAGTTGGCAGATAATGTACAAATTGCAGTACTTCCTACCAATACTACGGATCAAAATGTATTTAGTGATTTGATTGGACAAAGAATGGAGAAGATGATGCCAGCGTTTAGACCGGAATAGGGTTTTTGTTGTTGAAACGCTTCGCTTGTTGAAATGTTGAATTGCTTCGCTTGTTGAAAGTCTATTAAATAATGTGAGTTTAAATTTTTTAAATTGTACATTGTCATTCGGATATAATAAAATGATTATCATAATCACGCTCAGTGCTTCAAGAAGCAACGTGATTCAAGAGACTGTTCAGTTAAAGTGTGTCAGCGGGTGAGCCTTCCTTTAGGAACACAAGGCGCGGGATGGTAAATGACACACTTAATGGAACAGTCCCTGATCCAACATTTCAAAACCTCAATTATGTTTACTTTTCCCTTTGAGAAATTAGAAGTTCACCGTTTAGCATTAGATTTTGCTGATATGATTTATGATTTAACGGATAAGTTTCCTCAGGAAGAGAAATATGGAGTAGTTAGTCAGGCACGACGATCAGGAGCTTCCGTGGCAGCGAATTTAGCAGAGGGAAGTGCTCGGATTTCTGCAAAAGAACAGGCAAGATATTCAGAAATTGCCTATGGGAGTTTGGCAGAAACTTTTAGTCATTTACTCGCTGCACAAAGACGAAATTATATAGACAAAGAGCAAATCGATCAGTTGCGCCCATTAGTTTTTAAATTGTCAAGCAAGATAAACGCATTACGTAAATCCCAAATGAAAAGGTATTCCAAAAAAATCAATCAAGACCCTCATATCCTAAAAGAAGAAGAAGTCCCTTATAATACCGTAAAAAATTTACCCGATATCTCTTCTTAAAGTTCAACAAGCGAAGCGATTCAACGATTCAACGATGAGCTTACTCTAAAAAGTGTATTTCTCGCAGAGTTCGCAAAGGCGCAGAGA